>NZ_JBEXPJ010000032.1:0-66964 GCF_040611995.1 Lentzea sp. NPDC006480 | reverse complement strand
GGAGCCTCGTGCGCAGGGCGTGGAACTGGTCGAGGGCTTCGGGGATGCGACCGGCCTGGGCGAGTGCTCGCATGTGCTGGGCGGCCACGCGCTCGTCCAGTGGCTTGTCCGTCGCGTGCGCGGCGATGGAGGCCAGCAGCTCCGGGCCTCTGCCGAGCTGCAAACGTGCGTCGATGAGGTCGAGCTCGGCGGCGTCGCGTTCCTCGTTCAGCCGATCGCGGGTCAGCTGGGCCCACTCGCCCGCGATGCCGGTCAGCGGTTCGCCCCGCCACAACGCGATGGCGTCGCCGAGTTTGTTCTCCTTGCGCAGTTTCCGGAACCGCATCAGGTCCACAGAGGACTCTTCCGCGACGAGCGCGTACCCGGTCGGCCGGGTGGCCAGCTCGATGCCCGCCTGCCGCAGCCGCGAGAGGTAGCTGTGCAGCGTCGACCGTGCCTGCGCGGGCGGCTCGTCACCCCAGACGCGTTCGGTCAGCTGCGTGATCGACACGGTCTTGTTGACGTCGACCGCCAGCGCCGCGAGCACACACCTCTGCCGCGCGGGCCCCAGTTCGACGTGGTGCCCGCCGACCCGCGCGCTCACCTCTCCGAGCAGGTCGATCTCGACCACGAATCAGCTGTCCTTCTCGGCGGCGACGAGCGACACGACGGCCAGCCCGGTGTTGACGGCGGAGACGATCGTGGTGAGCTTCGCCGCCTTCGCCGGGAGCTCGCCACTGCGACCAGCGTAGAACGCGGCGGCGGTGTCCGTGGCGTGAATGAGCACAGCCTGCCGCAGGACCCGGCGACTGGGCTTCAGGGTCAGCAGGTCGACGCCGAGCACGAGGGTGCGGATGCCGAACATGCGCGCCGGGTACACGAACCGCTTGTCCTCGCCCAGTTCGCCGCCGAGGCTCTTCGCCATCTTCCCGGCCGCGAACAACCCGAGCGCGCCGTTGAAGATCCGGACGCACGCCAGCGCCGTCCGGGTGACATCGCCCAGCTTCATCAAGCCACCTGTCCTGTCGATCTCCGCGCAGGCCACGATCCTAGTCGCGCGCCGCGGTCACCCGGTCCGTGCTGGAACCGGGGTGATCAGCAGAACGATTGCTCCGGGCAGCTGACTGCGGCCAACTCACGATCACGGACCGCGGCACAGCCAGTCGATGGCCGGCCGCCGACTTCACCGGGCCCTGCATTTCACCGGTGGGGCTGTCCGCCTTTGCCGTCGAACGTTCGACAGATGGTGTCGAACTCGTGCGGACGCAATCACAGCGAGCCGCTGTGAAAGATGTATAAGCATTCGATTGAACCTTTTCGGTTGTTGACGTGTTCAGTTGTGAGCGGTAACACTGCCTCTACCACGGTAAACACAGAGATAGTTGCGAGTGGACATGGGTTTCGCGCGGTCGGCGCACCTGTTTGTCGCACGGATTGTCCGACCCCTCATCATGCTGGGATTGAAATTGCCCGAGACGGCCGAGTTGAACATTCATGAGAGGCGCCCGGCGATTGTCCGCCTGTTCTGGTGGCGCTCCCGGCAGTCGACGCGACTGGCGATGACGTGCCTCGGTGTCGTCACCGCGGTCGCCACCACCGGAGCGGTCGGCTTCGCCGGCGAGGTGCTGCCGCAGGACTACCGGCGTGCCGGACCGGAAGCGGCCGTGCACCGGGGCGACTCGTTCGAGGCCGTGGTGCGCACGGTGTCCGATGTGGACTCCTTCGACGGTGTGGAACCCGTCACCGGGCTCTCCTTCCGCGCTCACGTCGCCGGGTTGCTCCACGCTGGTTGCCGGTCTCCCGAGTCACGCGAAGCCGCCCAGAACCTGTTGCTCGGCAGGAACGTCCGGCTCGTCGTCAGGAAGGACGGTGGTTTCGACAGCGAGGTGATGACGGTCGACGTGGTGCTGCCGGACGGAACGGACTACGCGCGCACGATCGTGCACGGCGGTTGGGCACCCGCAGATCTGATGGCCCGCGATGATCTCGCGATCGTCGATTCCTCCGCCCGTCAGGAGCACCGTGGTCTGTGGGCCGTCAGCTGTGCCACGGACGAGCAGACGACGGTGACGACGACGGGCTCCGGCGAGTCCTCGTCCTCTGTGCCAACCACGACCACAACCGCCGCAACCACCACAACGGAGCCTGATCCACCGTCCTCACCTGTGGTCACGTCCACCTCGCCACCTTCACGCGACGGCTCCTGGCTGGACGTTCTGCTGGGCAGGCCGTGCTACGTCGAAGGTGCGCGGAGGACGTCCGCGAACGGCGACGAGATGGTCTGCGAGCGCAACGGCCGTGACCAGCTGAGGTGGCGGCGTGTCCACTGAGGATCCTGTCGACCTGTTCAGCAAGCCCGCCGACGGTCCCGGCGGGCAGCTCTGCCTCCCGGACGGCAGGCCGCCGCGCGGTCTGACCGCAGGTGGCTGGGTGCGCACGACGGGCTGGCTCCAGTTCGGCGACTGGCCGGTGAGCTCGGCGCTCATGGCGGCGTTGCTGGGGATGCTGGGGGCGATGGTCTGTGCGGTGTTGCTGGTCAGCACGTTTCCGGTCGCCGCCGGTGTCCTGGTGGTCGTGGTTCCTCTGCTGTTCGGAGCCGCGTGGGGGATTCTGACCACGTTCGTGCAGCCCGCGTCCCTCGCGCGGAACATCGGGACGAAGCCCGCCGAGAGGCTGTCTCCAGGCGATGTCGTCCGGTTGTACGGCTCGATCGGACCGGTCGGGCAGGTGACCGCGGTGACGCTCGCGGAGAGCGTGCGCGTGGCGTTCCACGGTGGGCGACACCGCACCTGGGCTCGCCGTGAGGTGGTGCACGTGGCGGAGCTGCTCAGTTGACGGACTTCGACGCCGCGATCGGCAGCGATCACGATGCCGGGGTGACACGACGATCCTCCGCCAAGCCGGGCATGCGCGATGTCGCGGCGGCCGCGTCGAGCCCCTGGGCGTCCGGCGGCACCTACGTCGGCTGCCTCGGCAACAACGGCACGCTCACGGGACCGAACGTGGACGGGGCGCGGTTCACCCCGCTCGTCGTGTCGAACAAGCCGACCCGGCGGTAGCGGGTCCGCGGGCCAGAACTCCTGGCGCAGGACACTGGGCCGCGGCCAGCCAGGCCTCGATGTCGTGCCGCGCGGCTCTGGCGATCTCGGTGTCGCGGTTGGTGAACGCGTGCGGCGCGCCGGGGTAGACGCGCAGGTCGGCCTCGCCTCCCGCTGCCCGCACGCGTGCGGCCATGGCCTGGTTGTCGTGCAGCAGGATGTCCTCGGCGCCGACGACCATCAGCAACGGCGGCAGATCGCTGAGATCGCCGTGCACAGGGGAAATGTCTGGCACAGTGCGGTCTTCGACGTGCCCGGCGTAGGCCTGGATGAAGTACTCGTCGGCGATCAGCCGGCCCGCCGCGGTCAGTCCGCTCAGGTCGTACGTGCCGAACTGGAGCACGGCGCGATCGAACGCTTTCAGCCCTCGGTCACGCAGGCGCAGCAGCGTCGTGACGGCGAGGGTGCTGCCCGCCGAGAACCCGCCGATGGCCAGCTGTGTCGTGCCGAACCTGGCCTCGGCGTGCTCGATGAGCCACAGCGCGGCCGTCTCGCAGTCGTCGGGCGCGGCCGGCCAGGGATCTTCGGGGGCGATCCGGTAGTCCACGCTGACGACGGCGAGTCCGAGCGTGTCGGCGAGCTGCTGGTTGCGCGCGTTCTCCCGCGCGGTCGGGCCCAGGTAGAAGCCGCCGCCGTGGATGTCGAGGTAGACGCCACGGGGTGGCCGGCCGGGACCGAAGATGCGCACGGGCACCTGCCGGTCTCCGGCTTCGACCACCTCGTGGGAGGTCACGGAATCCCGCTGGGTGCGCAGCGCCAGCAGCTCGTCGTGGTTGCTCGGGCCTTTCACGGACCGAGATCCTGTCAGGTCGCCCTGCCGCGGATCAGGCCGCGCTGCACCGCGATGAACACCAGCAGCAGCGCACCGATCACGATCTTGGTCCACCACGAGCTGAGCGTGCCCTGGAACGAGATCAGCGTCTGGATCGTGCCGAGCACCAGCACTCCGGCGAGGCTGCCGAGCACGTAACCGACGCCGCCCGCGAGCAGGGTGCCGCCGATGACGACGGCCGCGATCGCGTCCAGTTCCATGCCGACGGCGTGCAGGCCGTAGCCGGACAGCATGTAGAGGCTGAACAGCAGGCCCGCCAGCGCCGAGCAGAACCCGCTGATCACGTAGACGCCGACCTTGGTGCGCGCGGTCTTGAGGCCCATCAGCAACGCCGACTGCTCGTTGCCGCCGACCGCGTAGACGGTGCGGCCGAACCTGGTGCGGTGCAGCACGAAGAGGGCCGCGGCGACCACGACGAGCGCGATGATCACGTTGTAGGTGATGGTGACGCCGCCGGGCAGTTCGATGACGGCGGTGGCGATGCCGCGGAACGTGGCGTCCTTGATGGACACCGACTCCACGCTGATCAGGAAGCACAGGCCGCGGGCCAGGAACATGCCGGCGAGCGTGACGATGAACGGCTGGATGTCGAACTTGTGGATCACCAGGCCCATCAGCAGGCCGAGCGTGCTGCCGATGACGAGCACGGCGATGATGACCAGGGGGAGTGGCCAGCCCGCTTTCAGCCCGGCCGCGGTGACCATCGTGGACAGTGCGACGACCGAGCCGACGGACAGGTCGATGCCGCCGCTGAGGATCACGAACGTCATGCCCGCCGCGAGGACGATCAGGAACGCGTTGTCGATGAACAGGTTCGCGATCACCTGGCCGGACGCGAACCCGTCGTAGAGTCCTGAGCCCACCCCGAATGTGAGCGCGAACAGCACCACGGTCGCGAGGACCGGCAGGAACCGGGACGGCAGCCGCGACGTCAACCGGGTCGTGAGAGCGGTCATGTCGTGGCCACCTTCCGGAAGCTGAGCGCGGCGCGGGCCTTCGGGGCCTGGACGAGGCACACGGTGATGACGACGACCGCCTTGAACACCAGCGTGACCTCGGGTGCGACGCCGATCGTGTAGACGGTCGTGGTGAGGGTCTGGATGATCAGCGCGCCGAGCAGCGTGCCGGTGAGGGAGTAGCGGCCGCCCGCGAGCGAGGTGCCGCCGATGACGACGGCCAGGATCGCGTCCATCTCGATCCACAGGCCCGCGTTGTTGGCGTCGGCCGCGCTGACGTTCGAGCTGATCATGAGGCCCGCGATGCCCGCGCACACCGCCGCGAACACGTAGACGGTCCAGATGATGGTCTTCGCGCGGACACCCGCCAGCCTGGACGCCTCGGGGTTCACGCCGACAGCCTCGATCAGCATGCCCAGCGCGGTCTTGCGCGTGGTGAGCGCTACCAGCCCGAGTACCGCGAGGCTGATCAGGATCGAGATCGGCAGGATGAGGAACCCGGCGCCGACCTGCCGGTACGGGTCGTTGTTGACGGTGATGATCTGACCCTCGGTGACCAGCATGGCGATGCCGCGGCCCGCCGTCATCAGCACCAGGGTGGCGATGATCGGCTGGATGCCCAGGCCCGCCACCAGGAAACCGTTCCAGAGGCCGAGGAGCGCGCAGAGCACGAGCGCGATCGCCATGCCCGCGAACGCCGTGCCCGCGTCACCCGACGCTCCGATGTGGACACACGTGACCGCGCCCGCGATCGCCGCGACGGCGCCGACGGACAGGTCGATGCCTCGGGTGGCGATCACGAGGGTCATGCCGAGCGCGATGAGGAGCGTCGGCGCGCCGTTCTTGAGCACGTCCACCAGGCCGCCGTAGAGGTGGCCGTCCTGGATGCGCAACGAGAAGAACGACGGGGTGACGACGAGGTTGAGCACCAGCAACGCGGCCAGCGCGAGCAGGGGCCACAGCAAGCGGTTCTTCATGACGCCACCTCTTCGGAAAGGTGCTCGCCGGCGATGAGCCCGACGACCTCGTCGATGCTCGAACCGCCGTCCAGCTCGGCGATCTTGTGCCGGTCGCGCAGCACCACGATCCGGTCGGCGATGCGCACGACCTCCTCCAGTTCCGCGGAGATGAACAGGACCGCCGTGCCCTCCGCGGCCAGGGACGTGACGAGCTGCTGGATCTGGGCCTTGGCGCCGATGTCGATGCCGCGCGTCGGCTCGTCCAGGATCAGCAGCCGCGGTTCGGTGACGAGCCAGCGGGCCAGCAGCACTTTCTGCTGGTTGCCGCCACTGAGCGTGCGCACCAGCGCGTCCGGGTTCGCGGGCCGGATGTCCAGCGCGGCCAGGTACTTCTCGACCAGCTGGTCTTTGAGCCTGCGCGGCACCGGGCGGCTCCACCCGCGCGCGGCCTGCATGGCGAGCACGAGGTTGTCGCGGATGCTGAGGTCCGCGACCAGGCCTTCGCCCTTGCGGTCCTCCGAGCAGAACGCGATCCCGGCCGCGATCGCCGAGCGCGGCCCGCGCAGGTGCAGCGGTGCGCCGTCGACGAGCAGCCTGCCCTCGGTCGCCTTGTCCGCACCGAAGAACAACCGTGCCAGCTCCGTGCGGCCGGAACCGAGAAGCCCGGCCAGCCCGACCACTTCGCCCGCGCGGATGTCGAGGTCGAAGGGCGCGATGGCGCCTTTCCGCCCAAGTCCTTCCGCGCGCACGAGCACCGGGCCGGACGCGGTGCGGCGTTCGCTCGCGTCCTCGATCGCTTCCAGCGCACCGAGTTCGCGGCCGATCATGGCCGCGATGAGCGCACGCCGGTCCAGGTCCTTGCTGAGGTGCTCGCCGACGAGAGCTCCGTTGCGCAGCACCGTCATCCGGTCGGCGATCTCGTAGACCTGGTCGAGGAAGTGCGACACGAACAGGATCGCCACGCCCTCGTCGCGCAGCACCCGCATGATCCGGAACAGCTCGGCGACCTCACCGGCGTCCAGGCTCGACGTCGGTTCGTCGAGCACGAGCACGCGGCAGTCGACCGCGATCGCCCGGGCGATCGCCACGAGTTGTTGCACGGCAATGGGATGTGACTCCAGCACCGACCCGGGGTCGATGTGCACGCCGATCCGGGCGAGCACCGCGGCGGCCCGCGTGCGCATGGCCTTGAAGTCGACGCCGCCGAGCTTGCGGGGTTCGCGGCCCAGCAGGATGTTCTCCGCGACCGTGAGGTTCGCGCAGAGGTTGACCTCCTGGTACACCGTGCTGATCCCGGCCTGCTGGGCGTCGCCGGGGCTGGTGAACGCGACGGTGTCACCCGCCAGCAGCACGGTGCCGCTGTCCGGGGTGTGCACGCCGGTCAGCGTCTTGATCAGGGTGGACTTGCCGGCGCCGTTCTCGCCCATGAGAGCGTGCACTTCGCCGGGGAACAGCCGGAAGTCGACGTCCTGCAACGCCTTCACGCCAGGAAACGCGAGGCTGATGCCCCGCATCTCGACGACTGGCGGCGGTGACTCGGTCATGGCGGGAGCCTTCGTCGCTCGGGGTGCGGGGCCCGCCACTGGATGCGCAGTGAGTGACGGGCCCCGCAGTCTGTGGTGAATCAGAGCTGGGGTGCGGGACCCGCCGCCGGGATGGTGGAGAGGACGGCGGGCCCCGCAGTCTCGGGAAGGATCAGTACCGGCTCATCAGTACTGTCGCTGCGGGAGTGCGGCCTTGGCCTGCTCCTGCGTGAACGTGCCCTCCTCGGTCACGACTCGCGCGGGCACCTCCTCGCCCTTCACGACCTTCTTCGCCAGCTCCATCAACTGCTTGCCCAGCAACGGGTTGCACTCGACGATGTAGTTGATCTCGCCGCCCGCCAGTGCCGTCATGCCGTCCTTGACCGCGTCGACGGTGATGATCTTGATGTCCTTGCCGGGCACCTTGCCGGCCGCCTTGATCGCCTCGATCGCGCCCAGGCCCATGTCGTCGTTGTGCGCGTAAACAACGTCGATCTTCGGCTGGGACTTGAGGAACGCCTCCATGACCTGCTTGCCGCCGGAGCGGGTGAAGTCACCGGTCTGCGAGGCGACGATCTTGATGTCCGGCTTGGAGGCGATCTTCTCCTCGAAGCCCTTCTTGCGGTCGATCGCCGGTGCCGCGCCGGTGGTGCCCTGCAGCTCCACGACGTTCGTCGGGCCGGTGGCGTTCGCGACCATCCAGTCGCCGGCCTTGCGGCCCTCCTCGACGAAGTCCGAGCCGAGGAACGTCTTGTACAACGACTTGTCGTCCGAGTCGATCGAACGGTCGGTGAGGATCACCGGGATGTTGGCGCGCTTGGCTTCCAGCAGCACGGTGTCCCAGCCGGTCTCGACGACCGGGCTGAACGCGATCACCTTGACCTTCTGCTGGATGTAGGACCGGATCGCCTTGATCTGGTTCTCCTGCTTCTGCTGCGCGTCGGAGAACTTCAGGTCGATCCCGGCGGCCTTGGCCTCGTCCTGGACCGACTTGGTGTTCGCGGTGCGCCAGCCGCTCTCGGCGCCCACCTGGGCGAAGCCCATCGTGATGGTGTCGCCCGACGAGCCGGTGCCGGCACCGCCAGAGCCAGAGCCGCACGCTGTCAGCGCGCACAGCGCGATCACGCTGGCGGCTGTCGTGATCTTCTTCAGCACAGGGATTCCTCCGAGGTGACTACGGTGTCGCGGAGCCTGGCCGCGTGTCCGCGGCTGTCAGGTGGACAAGAGTGAACGCTCACATCAGTCGCGTCAAGCCTTCGACCATAACGACTTGTGACCGTTGACCTGATCTGATGGCGGTCGTATGTTAGCGCTCACTTTTGCTGCGCACGCCCACGAACGCCCCGGAGCCAATGAATGTCCCCCAGGCACGTGCTGCTGTCCGCCGCCCTCGCGGCCTCCCTGCTGGCCGCCGTCCCCGGTTCGGGCGTGGCGGCCGAGACCGACTACACGCTCAAGGTCGACGCCACGAAGAAGGGCGCGTCGATCGACGACACGATGTACGGGGTCTTCTTCGAGGACATCAACCGGGCCGCAGACGGTGGCCTCTACGCCGAGCTCGTGCAGAACCGCTCGTTCGAGTACGACAACGCCGACAACGCGTCGTACCACGGCCTGACCTCGTGGGCACCGCACAGCGGCACCGTAGATGTGATCGACGACAGCGGCCGGATGAACGAGCGCAACCGCCGCTATCTGAAGCTGGGCCTGCCCGCGGGTGTCATCAACTCGGGTTACAACTCCGGCATCGCGGTGCAGGAGGGCCAGCGCTACGACTTCTCGGTCTGGGCCCGCACTGACCAGCCGGCCACACCGTTGACCGCCACGATCACCGACCCGGCCGGCAACCCCCTGGGTGACGCGGTGAAGATCCAGGTGCGCGGCGACGGCTGGGCCCGCTACACCAGCACCGTCCGCGCCAGGAAGTCGACGACGACCGGCCGGTTGCTGGTCACCGGCGGCGGCACCGGAACCCTGCGGCTGGACATGATCTCGCTGCTGCCGCAGGACACGTTCAAGGGGCACGGGCTGCGCCGCGACCTCGCCGAGAAGGTCGCCGCGTTGAAGCCCGGCTTCGTGCGGTTCCCGGGCGGCTGCCTGGTCAACACCGGCAGCCACTACGGCTACGACGCTCCGGCGTACGAACGCCGCCGTTCGTACCAGTGGAAGGACACGATCGGCCCGGTCGAGCAGCGCGCGACGAACTGGAACTTCTGGGGCTACAACCAGTCCTACGGGCTCGGCTACTACGAGTACTTCCAGTTCGCCGAGGACGTCGGCGCGATGCCGCTGCCCGTCGTGCCCGCGCTGGTCACCGGCTGCGGCCAGAACCGCGCCACGGACGACCCCGCGCTGCTGCAGCGGCACATCCAGGACACGCTCGACCTGATCGAGTTCGCGAACGGGGCCGCCGACTCGGCCTGGGGCCGCAAGCGCGCCGAGATGGGGCACCCCGAGCCGTTCAGGCTCACCCACCTCTCGGTCGGCAACGAGGAGAACCTGCCGGACGAGTACTTCGCCCGCTTCACCGAGTTCCGCAAGGCGATCAACGCCAAGTACCCGGACATCACGGTCGTCGGCAACTCCGGCCCCGACGACACCGGCGGCACGTTCGACCGGTTGTGGCAGCTCAACAAGCAGGCCGGCGTGAAGATGGTCGACGAGCACTACTACAACAGCCCGTCGTGGTTCCTGGAGAACAACAACCGTTACGACTCCTACGACCGCAACGGTCCGAAGGTGTTCCTCGGCGAGTACGCCTCCCTGGACAACAAGTACTTCAACGCTTTGAGCGAAGCCGCGTACATGACCGGCTTGGAACGCAACGCCGACGTGGTGAAGCTCGCCTCGTACGCACCGCTGCTGTCCAATGAGGACTACGTGCAGTGGAAGCCGGACATGATCTGGTTCAACAACCACGCGTCGTGGGGCTCGGCGAGCTACGAGACCCAGAAGCTGTTCATGACCAACGTGGGCGACGAGGTCGTGCCGAGCACCGCGTCCAGCACCCCGTCCGCCCAGGCGCCGATCACCGGCGCTATCGGGCTGTCGACGTGGGCGACCGCCGCTGCCTACGACGATGTGCGCGTTACCAACGCCAGTGGCCAGCAGTTGTTCGGCGATGACTTCTCCGGCACCGACGCGCAGTGGACCAAGACCGGCAAGGGTGCCTGGAACGTGGTGAACGGCGCCTACGTCCAGTCCGACGCCGCAGCTGAGAACACCTTGGTCACCGCGGGCGACAAGAACTGGCGCGACTACACGCTGAACCTCAAGGCCACGAAGCAGTCCGGCAAGGAGGGCTTCCTCGTAGCGTTCGGCGTGCAGGACACCGGCAACCACTACTGGTGGAACCTCGGCGGCTGGAACAACACCCAGTCCGCCGTGGAAAAGGCCGTTGGTGGCGCCAAGAGCACGCTGATCACCAACAACACCAGCGTCGAAACGGGCCGCATCTACGACGTGCGGGTCGAGGTCCGCGGGCGCAAGGTCGCGCTGTTCCTGGACGGGCAGAAGTGGGGCGAGTTCAACGACGACTCGCGCGTTGAACCGTTTCGACAGGTCGTGACCCGGGACGTGGCGACCGGCGAGCTGATCGTCAAGGTCGTCAACGCGCAGGACAACGCCGCCCGCACCTCGATCGACCTCGGCACACCGGTGGCGTCGACCGCGAAGGTCACCACTCTGCAGGGGCGTCCCGACGACGTGAACACCGAGTTCGCCCAGCCGATCAAGCCGCGCACCAGCCAGGTGAGCGTGCGCACCGTCTTCACCTACACGTTCCCGCCGAACTCCGTCACGGTCTTCCGCGTCAAGGACAGGAGCCGCAAGTGATCGACCGCAGATCCCTGCTGCTGGGCACGGGCGGTGTCCTCGCCGCCACCGGCACCCTTTCGCTCGCGGGTTCGGCTGCTGTCTCCGCCGCTGCCGCACCTGCGGCGGAACCTGACACCGGGTTGCCGACGCGCAGCCCACTGGTCGAGCAGCGCGCCGACCCGTTCATCACGCCGCCGACCGACGGCATGTACTACCTGACCGGGTCGGTGCCGGAGTACGACCGGATCGTGGTCCGCGGCGCGTCCACTCTGGACGGTCAGGCGGCGGCACGGGAACGGACGATCTGGCGTCGCCCGGCGGCCGGCAAGATGGGCGGCTACATCTGGGCTCCGGAGCTGCACCGCATCGACGGCAAGTGGTACGTCTACTTCGCCGCGGGGGACAAGGACGAGCCGTTCCGCATCCGCACCTACGTGCTGGAGTCGCCCAACGCCGACCCGCGTGAGGGCGGCTGGGTGCTGCGCGGTCAGATCGTCACGCACCTGGACACGTTCACCCTGGACGCGACCACGTTCGCGCACCGCGGCAAGCGGTACTTCGTGTGGGCGCAGAACGACCCGGCCGTGGGGTCCGGCACCAACCTCTACATCGCGGAGATGGCCTCACCGCTCGCGTTGAAGACCACCCCGGTACGGATCGCCACGCCCACGGCGTCGTGGGAGGTGCAGGGCTTCCGGGTGAACGAGGGGCCGGCGGTGCTGGTCCGCAACGGCCGGGTGTTCGTGACGTTCTCCGCGAGCGCCACCGACGCGCGCTACTGCATGGGGCTGCTGACCGCCGACGAGAACGCGAACCTGCTCGACGCTCGGTCGTGGACCAAGTCCGCTCAGCCGGTCTTCTCGACGCACGCGCCGACCTCGCAGTACGGGCCGGGGCACAACTCCTTCACCACGGCCGGCGACGTGGACGTGCTGGTCTACCACGCCCGCGACTACCGCGACATCACCGGCGACCCGCTGTTCGACCCGAACCGGCACACCCGCGTGCAGCGGTTGCACTGGAACGACGACGGCACGCCGTCGTTCGGTGTCCCGGTGGGCAAGGGCGGTCCGATCAGCCGGCTGGCCACGCTGGACGGACTGTTCGTGCGGCACTACGAGTACCGGCTGCGGGTCGACGGCAACGTCCGCGAGCTGGCCGACTCGCAGTTCCGGTTCGTGCCGGGCTTCCTCGGCTCCGGCACCGTCGCGCTGCAGTCGGTCAACTTCCCCGACCGGTACGTGCGGGTGGACGGTGACGTCGTGCGCATCGACCCGTTCGAAGACACGGACGCGTACGGCCGGGCGGCGAGCTTCCGGCGGGTCTCCGGGCTCGCGGACAGCAAGGCGATTTCGTTGAATGTTGGAGCAGATTCTTATCTCATTCACGATCGGGGCAGACTGGTGGCCGGCAGGCCCGGCAATGACCGCGACGCGCGCCGACGTGCGACGTTCCGGCTCGAATAGCGGTCACAATGGGCCTGCTGCACCGAGACCGAGGCGTGTTATCGCTAACATGATCGGTCTAGACCAAGGATCGGAGACCGTCCGTGGACCAGAAGACCGTGCGTGACCCCGCGATGACCGACGTCGCCCGCCTCGCCGGGGTGTCGCACCAGACGGTCTCGCGCGTGCTCAACGACCATCCGAACGTCCGGGAGCAGACCCGCCTTCGGGTCCGGGCCGCCATCAAGGAGTTGGGTTACCGGCCCAATCGCGCGGCTCGTGCGCTGGTCACGGGCAAGACGCAGCTCATTGGCGTCGTGGCGCAGAACTCGACGCTGTACGGTCCGGCCTCGCTCCTGTCCGCCTTCGAGGAAGCGGCGGGGGAGGCCGGGTTCGCGGTCAGCGTCGGCAGGGTCAAGGTGCTGGACCGCGAGTCGATAGCAGCCGCCGTCGAACGCCACCGCGACCAGCGGGTGGCCGGGATCGTGGTGATAGCGCCGAACTCGTCCGCGGCCGACGCCCTGGCCGACGTCCCGGCGGACCTGCCGCTGGTCACCGTGGACGGCGATCCGGAACGCCCGACGCCCCTGGTCACGGTCGACCAGGCCGCCGGCGCCTACGCCGCCACCGAGCACCTCCTGGAGGCTGGACACCCGACGGTGTGGCACGTCTCGGGTCCGACCGACTGGTTCGACGCGGCCGGGCGCGTGGACGGCTGGCGGCGGGCACTGGAGCGGCGCCACGCCGAGGTGCCGCCGGTGGTGGCGGCCGACTGGAGTGCCGCGGCGGGTTACAAGGCCGGACAGATGCTGGCCAGGATGCCCGAGGTGACCGCGGTGTTCGCGTCCAACGACCACCTCGCTCTGGGTGTCCTGCGCGCGATGCACGAACGCGGACGCCGGGTGCCGCACGACGTGAGCGTCGTCGGGTTCGACGACGTGCCGGAGGCGGCCTACTTCATCCCGCCGCTGACGACGGTCCGCCCGGACTTCGCAGCGGTGGCGCGGGAGACGCTCAGCCTGCTGCTCGAGCAGGTCAGCGAGGGCGAGTCCGCGCGGTCTCGCCGGACGATCGCACCGGTGCTGGTGCAGCGCGAGAGCGTGGCCCCGCCGGCCTGACCCAGTCAGCGGAGGACCCCGCCCGGTGTCTCGCCGAGCGGGGTCTTTTGTCGTGCGCTCACTCTCTTGCTCATACCGGTTCTATCAAGGCTTTTCGTGACGTCTCATCAGCATCTTGACGGGCCGAATGTTAGCGATAACACTCAGCTCGTGACTGACGAGACGATCCATCCCGACGCGTGTGTGGTGGGCGTCGACTTCGGCACGTTGTCGGGGCGCGCGGTGGTTGTGCGCGTTCGCGACGGCGCCGAGCTCGGCACCGCGGTGCACGACTACCGCCACGGCGTGGTGGACAGCGTTCTGCCGGTGACGGGCCGGGCCCTGTCGCCGGAGTGGGCGCTGCAGGTGCCGGCCGACTACCTCGACGTCCTGCGGACCGCCGTCCCGCAGGCCGTCGAGGCCGCCGGGGTCGCGCCGGAGCTCGTGATCGGCATCGGCACGGACTTCACGGCGTGCACCATGGTTCCGGTGACGGCCGACGGGAAGCCGTTGTGCGAGCTGCCGGAGTTCACGGACAACCCGCACGCCTACATCAAGCTCTGGCGCCACCACGCCGCCCAGCCGCAGGCCGACCGCATCAACGACCTGGCCCGCGAGCGCAAGGAAGCGTGGCTCCCGCGCTACGGCGGGCTCATCTCGTCGGAGTGGGAGTTCGCCAAGGGCCTGCAGGTGCTGGAGGAGGCGCCCGAGGTCTACGCGGCGATGGACCGCTGGGTCGAGGCCGCCGACTGGATCGTCTGGCAGCTCACCGGCGAGTACACCCGCAACGCCTGCACCGCCGGCTACAAGGGCATCCACCAGGACGGCGGGTACCCGAGCGAGGAGTTCCTGGCCGAGCTCAACCCGGAGTTCCGCACGTTCGTCCAGGACAAGCTCGACCACCCGCTGTCCGCACTCGGCGACCGCGCCGGATCGCTGACGGCGCAAGCCGCTGAATGGACCGGGCTGCCGCAGGGGATCGCGGTCTCTGTCGGCAACGTCGACGCCCACGTCACCGCACCCGCCGCGCAGGCCGTCGAGCCCGGCCAGATGGTCGCGATCATGGGCACCTCCACCTGCCACGTCATGAGCGGCGAGGCCCTGGCGGAGGTCCCGGGCATGTGCGGCGTGGTCGACGGTGGCATCGTGCCGGGCCTCTGGGGTTACGAGGCAGGGCAGTCCGGCGTCGGCGACATCTTCGCCTGGTACGTGAAGAACCAGGTGCCGCCCGCCTACCACGAGCAGGCGAGCGAACGCGGAATCTCCGTGCACGAGCTGCTTTCCGAGCTGGCGGCCCACCAGGCGCCAGGCGAGCACGGGCTGATCGCGCTGGACTGGCACAGCGGCAACAGGTCCGTGCTGGTCGACCACGAGCTGTCCGGTGTGATCCTCGGACAGACCCTGGCCACGAAAGCGGAAGACGTCTACCGCGCACTCCTCGAAGCCACCGCGTTCGGCACGCGGGTCATCGTGGACACGTTCACCGACGCGGGCGTGCCGGTCACCGAGCTGGTGATCGCGGGCGGGCTGATCAAGAACCGGCTGCTGATGCAGATCTACGCCGACGTCACCGATCTGCCGTTGTCCGTCATCGGTTCCGAGCAGGGCCCGGCGCTCGGCAGCGCCATGCACGCGGCCGTCGCGGCAGGCGCCTACGAGGACATCCGCGAGGCAGCCGGAGCCATGGGTTCCGTCCAGCGCAACGTCTTCATGCCGATTCCGCAGAACGTCGTCGCCTACGAGCGTTTGTTCGTCGAGTACCAGGAGCTGCACGACCACTTCGGTCGCGGTGGCAACGATGTCATGCGCCGGCTGCGCAAGTTCCGCCGTGAGGCACTGGAGGGGAAGAGCTGATGTCCGCCACGGCAGAGCTGCGCCGCACGGTCGCCGACCTGCACCGCGAGCTCACGAAGTACGAGCTGGTGATCTGGACCGCGGGCAACGTCTCCGCGCGGGTTCCCGGCCACGACCTGATGGTGATCAAGCCGTCCGGCGTGTCCTACGACGAGCTCGGACCGGACGCGATGGTCGTGACAGACCTGCACGGCAACCTCGTGGAAGGCGAGTTCGCGCCGTCGTCGGACACCGCCGCACACGCGTACGTGTACCGGCACATGCCCGAGGTGAACGGGGTCGTGCACACGCATTCCCCGTACGCCACAGCGTGGGCGGCGCGCGGCGAGCCCATCCCGTGCGTGCTGACGATGATCGCGGACGAGTTCGGCGGCGAGATCCCGGTCGGCCCGTTCGCGTTGATCGGCGACGACTCGATCGGCCAGGGCATCGTGGAGACGCTGAGGACCAGCAGGTCGAAAGCCGTGCTCATGCGCAACCACGGCCCGTTCACGGTCGGCCCGACCGCGAAGTCGGCGGTGAAGTCCGCCGTGATGCTGGAGGACGTGGCGCGCACCGTCCACTTCGCACTCCAGCTGGGCAAGGCGAGTGCCATCGAGCAGCACGACGTCGACAAGCTTTACGAGCGCTACCAGAACGTCTACGGGCAGTGAGCCCACGAGGAGAACACATGTCGTTCGCGGGCAAGCCGCAGGTCTGGTTCCTCACCGGCAGCCAGCACCTCTACGGCCAGGAGACGCTCGACCAGGTGGCGGCGCAGTCCCAGCAGATCCAGCGCATGCTCGCCGACTCCGGCCGGATCAGCACCGAGATCGTGTGGAAGCCGGTGCTCACCGACGCGGCCGCGATCCGCTCGATCATGCAGACGGCGAACAACGACCCGTCGTGCGTCGGCGTGATCGCGTGGATGCACACGTTCTCGCCGGCGAAGATGTGGATCACCGGCCTCGACCTGCTGCGCAAACCGTTGCTGCACCTGCACACCCAGCTGAACGAGGCGCTGCCGTGGTCCACGATCGACATGGACTTCATGAACCTCAACCAGGCCGCGCACGGTGACCGCGAGTTCGCCTACGTGCAGACGCGCATCGGCGTGGCGCGCAAGACGGTGGCGGGTCACGCGAGCGACCCGCAGCTGGCCTCGCGCATCGACGGCTGGGCGCGCGCCGCGGCAGGGTTGGCGCACCTGCGGTCGTTGAAGCTCGCACGGTTCGGCGACAACATGCGCGACGTCGCGGTGACCGAGGGCGACAAGGTCGAGGCCGAGTTGCGGTTCGGCGTCTCGGTGAACACCTACGGCGTCAACGACCTCGTCGACGTGGTGGACGCGGTGGCGGACGCCGACATCGACCTGCTGGTCGCCGACTACGCCGAGACCTACCGCCTGGCACCGGAACTGGCGCGCGGGGGAGACCGGCACGCGTCGCTGCGCTACGCCGCCCGCATCGAGATCGGCCTGCGATCCTTTTTGGACGATGGCGGTTTCGGGGCGTTCACCACGAACTTCCAGGACCTCGGCGGCCTGAAGCAGCTGCCGGGCCTTGCCGTGCAACGACTGATGGCCGACGGCTACGGCTTCGGCGGCGAGGGCGACTGGAAGACGTCCGCACTTCTCGCCGCGGTGAAGGTGATGGGCGCCGGAACCGGGCGCGGCACCTCGTTCATGGAGGACTACACCTACCACTTCGGGCCGGGCACGCCGAAGGTGCTCGGCGCGCACATGCTGGAGGTGTGCCCGACGATCGCGGACGGCGTGCCGTCGTGCGAGATCCACCGGCTCGACATCGGCGACCGCGAGGACCCGGTGCGCCTGGTGTTCGACGCGGCGGCGGGCCCGGCCGTGGTCATCGGCCTCGCCGACCTCGGCGACCGCTTCCGCCTGGTGGCCAACGAGGTCGAGGTCGTCGGACCGGACGAGCCACTGCCGAACCTGCCCGTCGCCCGCGCGGTGTGGCGGCCGGCGCCGTCGCTCTCGACGTCGGCCGAGTGCTGGCTCACCGCGGGCGGACCGCACCACACCGTGCTGACCCAGGCCGTCGGATCCGAGACGCTGCACGACTTCGCCACCATGGCGGCCACCGAGCTGGTGCTGATCGACTCGGCGACCACCCCCGGCCAGTTCGGCGACCGCCTGCGCTGGAACGCGGCCTACCACCGCCTCGCGGCGGGGATGCGCTGACTGACGTCGCCCGCGTAGAACGCGGCGATCCGCTTCCAGGTCGCGACGGGGTTGGAGTACATCGGCAGGTGCCCGCTGTGCGGGATCTCGGCGAGCTCCACCCCGTTCGCGTCCAGCAGCGGCAGAAAGGACAGTGACGCGCACTCCTCGCCGTAGAGGTACATCTTCGGGAAGGGGAGTGCGAGGAACTTGTTCAGCAGGTCTCCGTGGTCGGCGAGCTCGACCACGGACCGGAAGATGCCGTGCACGGCTCCTGGCCGGACCTTGTGCGGCAGGTTCGCGGCGTACAGGCCGCTGGAATAGCCCTGGCCGCGGCGGATGCCCTCCAGGAAGCGTTGGAAGAGGTCGCCCGGTTCCTGGTGGGACAGCACCTGTTTGGTGGGCGCGCAGTCCTCTGGTGTGAGCGTGCCCTTGATGTTGACGAAGCTGAGCACCCGGCCCGGCTCGCGGTGTGCGAGCAGCAGTGCCGTGAGCCCGCCGAGCGAGTGCCCGACGACGTGGTAGCGGCCGATGCCCGCCCGGTCGAGCATCGCGCGTGCGGTCTCCACCAGGAACGGTACGTCGATCGCCCCGAGATCCGAGCACTCCGTGGCGCCGCACCCCGGCAGGTCGTAGGCGAGGAAGGCGCGGTCGGCGAAGTCGTGCCGCTGCGTGATGTCGGTGTAGTCCTCCTTGCTCGTGCCGAACCCGTGCAGGAACACGATCGGCTCGGTGGCGCCGCCGCGGTGCACGGCGGCGATCTTGAGGTTGACCCCCTGAACTCTCAGGAGAAGCTGTTCGTGCACGAGTCTGTGCGCCGATGGCATGGTGGTCCCCGAATTCTGCGCAGGTGCGTCTGCGGTACGAGACGGCCAGCATCGCACCAACTGTGAACGCTCACAAGTAGTTGAACCCCGGACCGTCCCGGTCCGTATCCCGGTGTGCCGGCACATCCGTCCACTGATTCGTGAGGGTTCGAAATGTCGAGAGCTCATGCAAAACCAGAGCGGCGCAAGCGGGTGCTCATTGCCGGAATCGCCGTCGCCGCCAGCTTGACCGCGGGGACCGCGATCGCCGCGTTCGCCGCCGGTGGCGACAACGCCGCCGGTCAGTCGATCGCGTGCCCGAAGCCCGTCATTCCGGTGGCCGTTCCCGCCCAGGCGCAGGCCGAGGTCCAACGTGAACTGGCCAACCTGGACAAGCAGATCGCCGAGGCGAACAACAGGCTGCGCACTTCCGCGGGAGAGGGCGGCCCGAACTTCGTGCAGAACGCGATTCTCGGTCCGCTGAAGGACAAGCGCGTCGCCGCGCTGAACCGCATCGAGACGGCCATCGGCCGGGTCGCCGAGAAGCCGGAAGGCCTGGAAAGGTTCGCGACCTGCGGACTTGGCACGGCTCCGGCCGTCGGCGCGGCGCCGACGACCTCGCGCCAGGCGTCCTCGGGGAACAACACCGGAACCGGTTCCGGCAACGGATCGCAGGCGTCGGGGAAGACGATCGAGTGCCCGGTGCCGGTGCTGCAGAACGTTCCCGCGAAGGCTCAGGCCGAAGTGGACCGCGAACTGCAGAACCTCAACAAGCAGCAGGCCGAAGCCAACGAGCGGCTGCGCACCTCAGCCGGTCAGGGTGGGCCGAACTTCGTGCAGAACGCGATTCTCGGGCCGTTGACGGGCAAGCGCGCCTCCGCGCTCGACCGGATCGCGATCGCCATCGGCCGCGTCGGCACGCGGCCTCAGGGACTGGAGCGTTTCGCCACCTGTTCGCTCAAATAACCCTCCTCGGGGTCGAGAGCAGCAGGGCCCGTGTCTCCTCGGGATGAGCGTTCCGGTGAGGGACTGCCGAGCGGAAGCGCCACCGCTCGGCAGTCCCTTGACGCACCACGCGGTCCTCGGTAGATGTTAGCGCGAACATCGCCCGTTCAACGGAGAACCGATGACCAGATTCCCTGCCCTTCTCGCCGCTTCGGCGCTCACGCTGTCCACAGTGGTCTCCAGCGGCGTCCCTGCCACTGCCGCCGTGGAGTCCGTGACCGTGCGGCCGGATCCGACCTATCAGCAAGAGCCGTTCCAGGGCTGGGGCACGAGCCTGGTGTGGTTCGCGAACGCCACCGGCGGCTACCCGGACGAGATCCGCAACCAGCTCGCGGAGCTGCTGTTCGGTGAGGACGGATTGAACCTCAACATCGCCCGCTACAACATCGGCGGCGGCAACGCCCCGGACGTGCCGCAGTACCTGCGCGCGGGTGCGGCCGTGCCCGGCTGGTGGAAGGCACCGGCGGGCACCAAGCGCACCGACACCGACTGGTGGAAACCGAACGACCCCAGGTTCTTCGACGCCTCGGCGGACCCGAACCAGCGCTGGTGGGTCGACCGGATCAAGTCGGACGTCACCAGGTGGGAGGCGTTCAGCAACTCGCCGCCGTGGTTCCAGACCGTCAGCGGTTACGTGTCGGGTGGGCTCGACGCCAATGCCGATCAGCTGCGCGAGGACCGCATCAAGGACTTCGCCGCGTATCTGACGCAGGCGACCGCGGAGCTTGAGCGTTCACACGGCATCAAGTTCTCGACGCTCGACCCGTTCAACGAGCCCAACACCCCGTACTGGAGCACGAAGCTCGGCCCGGACGGCAACCCCACCGGCGGCCGCCAGGAGGGCGCTCACATCAGCCCGGCGCTGCAGGCGAAGGTTGTGCCCGCGGTGGCGGACGCGTTGCGCGCCAAGCGACTCAAGGCCGTCGTGTCCGCTCCGGACGAGACCAACCCCGGCATCTTCGCGGACGACTGGGCGGGCTATCCGGCCGAAGTGCGTCAGCAGCTCGGCCAGTTGAACGTGCACACCTACGGCCAGGACCGCCGCACGTCCGCCCGTGACATCGCCAAGGCAGCGGACAAACCGTTGTGGATGAGCGAGGTCGACGGCTCGTGGGGGACGAAGCAGGACTTCACCGCCATGGACTCCGGCCTGGGCATCGCCGCCCGCGTGATCGACGATCTGCGTGAGCTCGAACCACGCGCGTGGCTGCTGTGGCAGGCGGTCGAGGACTACGACAACATGAAGCCCGGCGGCGAGACGCCGAACGGCATGAACTGGGGCGTCGTCCAGATCCCGTTCAACTGCGGCCCGCAGGACACGCTCGCGACCTGCCCGGCGCGCGTCAACTCCAAGTTCCACACGCTGCGGAACTTCACCCACTACGTCAAGCCCGGCGACCGCCTGGTCAAGGTCAACACCACGTCGGACGTGGCCGCGGTGCGCAACACCGAGCTGAAGACCGTGGTGCACCTCAACCAGTCCGAGCAGCCGCAGTCCGTGACGCTGGACCTCTCGGGCTTCGGCTCGGTGCGCCCCAACGCTTCCGTGCGGCCGATCGTCACCGACATGTTCGGCGCGCTGACCAAGGGCGCCGCGGTCCGGGTGAAGGACCGCAAGGCGACGCTCACCGTGCCCGCGCGGTCGGTCGTCACGTTCGACGTGTCGGGTGTGAGCGGTCTCAACCGCTCGGCGGCGTTGAACGGCGAGTACCGGCTGACCGGTGTGCAGAGCGACAAGTCCCTCGCCCCGTCCGGAACTTCGCTGGTGCAGCGCACTACGGACACCGCCGCGAGCGACCAGGTGTGGCGGCTCGAGCGCAAGACGAGCGGCTACGACAGCGACGTCCAGTTCGCCGTGGTGAACACCGCCAGCGGCCAACGGATCGCGGCCGTGGACGGTAACGCGACGCTGACCAAGTCCGACAGTCCCGCTGCCCGGTGGCTGCTGTCGTCGACCGGTGACGACAGCTGGACGTTCGTGAACGCCGCGACCGGGGCGCTGCTGGACGTCGTCGGCGAGTCGCGCGAGGACGGAGCCAGGATCGGTTTGTACCACGCGACTTCTGGTGCAAACCAACGCTGGACAGCAAGATCTCGTTGAGTTGAGCATTCAGGAGTGACGGTGGCGCGCAAGCACGTGCTGGTGATGTTGACCCTGCTCTGCGCGGGGTGCTCAGCCGACCCGGCGGCGCCGCCACCGTCCTCCCGAACACCGCTGAAACCACCGTCGCTGATCAACGAGGTGGTACCGCCGCAGAACGTGATCACCGTGGTGAGCGACGTGCTCGACGCCCGCACGGTCGAGCTCGCCGACGGCTCCCGCGTCCGGGTCGCGTCGCTGGCGGAACCCAAGGCGTGCTGGGCCGCGGCGTCACTCGACTTCGCCAGGTCGACGCTGCTGGCGCGATCCGTGCGGTTCACCGGCCTCACCCCCGGCGAGATCACCCTCGAACTCGAGGACGGCACCGACTACGCGGTGCTCGCCGTGCAGCGGGGCGCGTTGCGACCGGAAGGCGTCGACGGCGGCCCGCTGATCAACGCCCAGGAGGAGGCCGCCGCGGCCAGGCGCGGCCTGTGGGGCCCGCCCTGCGACGGCTCGGAGACGGCGAAGTCTCCTTCACCCCAGCCACCGACCATGCCTCCTCCCGCACCGCCGGCGACATCGCGCGAAACTCCGCCGACCACTGCGCGACCGCCCGCGAAGACCTGCGCTGTCGCCTACCGGGTCACGGGTCAGTGGCAGGGCGGTTTCCAGGCCAGCGTGACCGTGCGCAACACCGGCACTCAACCGACCAGCGGCTGGTCGTTGCGGTGGAGCTTCTCCAACGGCGAATCGGTGCGGGACATGTGGAACGCCTCGCCGCGGCAGTCCGGTTCGACCGTCACGGCGGTCAACGCCGACTACAACCCGCAGATCGCACCGGGTGGCTCGGTGCAGATCGGTTACAACGGCAACGCGAGTGGCCCGCACTCGGCGCCGGCCGCGTTCACGTTCAACGGTGCGCAGTGCTCGGTCGAGTAGCGCACTGCGGCCCGGCACACCACGCGCCGGGCCGCAGTCGTTCATGGACAGTCGCGGACCGAGGTGTTCACCGCGTCAGCAGTAGACCTGGACCCCGCTCGCCAGCTTCGCGGGGATCGTCCTGTTCGTCCACGCCGCGACGTAGACGCTGCTGCCGTCCTTGTAGAAGACCGTGAACGGGTTGCCGTGCGCCGAAGCGTGGCGGTAGTAGTCGTCGAGACCGGTCACGCCGCAGTGCTCGACGTTCCAGACGGATCCGTTGACGTGATGGACGCAAGCGCGCCCGTAGTCGCAATGGTCGCTCCAGTACTGAGTCTGGAAGTCGCTGGCGGAAGCCGCACCGGTACCACCGATGAGCGCGGCCACTCCCAACGCGACAGCCAGAGCCGCACGACCCGCGAATGCTTTGATCGAAGTACTCAAGACCACATCTCCATTCCGGTACAAGAACATGAGGGCGCCGGACGGGTGGCTGCCCCCAGCCTCACGGCGGTCCCCTTCCGCCGGCGGTGTTGCCGCCCGATCACCGAGAACGAAGCTACCGAGCACCGTTGGCACGAAGTCTGGTGTGCGACAGCGTGATCTCCAGCTGGTGCTGCGACGCTGCCTGACCAGGGGCGGGAGATTCGCAGTAGCCAGATCATCCGGGGATGGGCCAAGCTCGAAAGGAGCAGGACTGCCGGTTGGGAGGCCGGCACCGGCACACTGGGGAGAACGGACACATGCACGACGATTTTCGTGCGTTCGGCGCCGAGCTGCGCACAGACCGCATCAAGGCAGGGCTCACACAGCAGGAACTGGGGAAGCTGGCGGGAGTCAGCGTGCGCACGGTGCGGGCCATCGAGCAGGGACAGGTCGAACGCCCGCACCAGGCCTCGTTGCTGCAGCTCGAACGCGCGTTGCGGCACAGTCCGCTGCCGCATCTGCGCATCGAGGTGCTGGGACCGTTGACGGTCCGCAGGTTCGACCGCCCGCTCGACGTCAAGACGGGGAAGGTGCGCACGTTGCTCGGCGTGCTCGCCTTGCACGCCAACGAAGTCGTGTCGGCGGACCAGCTGGTGGAGGTGCTGTGGGGCGAGCGTCCGCCGGCGACCTACCGGGATCTGTTGCACGGCTACGTCTCACAGCTGCGCAAGATCATCGGGGATCGGGTGGAGACGCAGACGAGATCCGGCTACCTGCTCAAGGCGGGGCAGGACCAGGTCGACGTGCTCCAGTTCACCGATCTCACGCACCAGTCGCGCTGGTCGGAAGCGCTCGACCACTGGCGCGGCCCGGTGCTCGCGGACCTGCCGGATCCGGTGCGGTGGCTGCCGAGCGTGCTGGCGCTGGAGGAACGACGCCTGGCGGTGACGATCGCCTTGGCCGACGAAGCGATCACGTCCGGTGACACCGCGGCGGTGGTACCCCGGCTTCGCGCGCTCGCGTCAACCGAACCGCTGCACGAGGGACTGCACGCCAGACTCGTGCTCGCGCTGGCGGCCAACGGTCAGCAGAGCGAGGCGCTGGCGGTCTGCGCGGAGATCCGGCGGATGCTCGCCGACGAGCTCGGCGTCGAGCCGGGAACCGAGCTGCGGCAAGCACAACAACGCGTGTTGCGAGGCGCGGAACCGGCCGCCGCGCCCGAGCAGGTACCTCGCCAGCTGCCTTCGGCGCCGAGACGGTTCGTCGGACGTGCCCGGCAACTGGCCCAGCTCGCACTCACCGGGGTGTCGGTCATCTGCGGTCCGGCCGGGGTGGGGAAGACCTGGCTGGCGCTGCAGTGGGCGCACACCGTCCGAGCCCGCTTCCCGGACGGGCAGCTGTACGTGAACCTGTGCGGCTTCGATCCGGGGGAGAACCCCGTGCCACCGGAAGTGGCGATACGAGCGTTCCTCGAAGCACTCGGCGTCGCGGCGTGCGAGATACCGTCGAACTTCGTCGCACAGGCCGCGATGTACCGCACTTTGCTGGCGGACAAGCGAATGCTCGTGGTGCTGGACAACGCCCGCGACACCGCGCACGTGGATGGCCTGTTGCCCGGCGGGGACACCTGCGCGGTCCTCGTCACCAGCCGCCGGCGATTACCGGGCCTGGTGTCCGCACACGGCGCGTCGATCGTCACCGCCGGCGTTCTCGACGACCACGAGTCCTGCGAGCTGCTGGCGAGCCACCTCGGCGACGACAGGCTCAGCGCGGAACCCGATGCCGTGGCCGAGGTGGTGCGCCGGTGCGCGGGTCTTCCGCTGGCGCTGAGCATTCTGACCGCGCGGGCCGCCACGGAACCCGCTCTTCCGCTCGCGGCCATCGCCACCGAACTGCGCGATGCGGCGGCCGGGCTGGACGCGTTCGACGCGGGCGAGCTCGCCGTCGATCTCCGCGCCGTGTTCACCGCGTCGCTCACGAGTCTGTCGCCGGAGGCCGTGCGGACGTTCCGCCTGCTGGGCACCGCACCGGGTCCCGAGATCGGGATCGCCGCGGCGGCAAGCCTCATCGGCGCTTCCGCGGCGGAAACGGTGCTGTCGCTGGACCTTCTTCGCGTTGCCCATCTCGTCGACGAGGACGTGCCGGGCCGCTTCCGACTGCACGACCTCACTCGTCTGCACGCCGCCGAACTCTGCACCGCGCGGGAGAAGCAGGAGGCCCTGCACCGCGTCACCCAGTTCTACCTGCACAGCGCACGGGCAGCGCACGACGTCCTCTCGCCGCATCGCGAACAACCAGCCGCGGAACCTCCGCCACCAGGATGCGTCCCGGCCACACCGGCCGACATGTCCGACGCGCTGGCGTGGTTCGAGACGGAAAACGCTTGCCTGCTGGCCGCGCAACGCCGAGGTGGCCCGCAGTCCTGGCTGCTCGCCCGCGCGATGGGCGTCTACCAGTGGCGGAAAGGGCGAGTGCACGACTCCGTGGACGTGTGGCACGTCGCCCTGGCCGAGGCCGAACGACTGGCGGATCCGGACGCACGCCTGCTGGCCCAGCGCTCGCTCGGCGACGGCTACGCGGCCGTGTCGCAGTTCGCCGCCGCGCAACACCATCTGGACGAGGCGGTGAACCTGGCCCACCGCGCCGGGGCCAGAACCGAAGAAGCGCATGCCCACAACTCCCTGGCGTGGATGCACGATCAGCTCGACGACCACCCTCGCGCGCTGGAGCACGCCATGCGCGCATTGGCGCTCTACCAAGCCCTCGGCCACCCACATTGGCAAGCCGACATGCTCAACTGCGCCGGCTGGTGCCACATCATGATCGGCGACCACGACCAGGCCCGGGCACTCTGCGAGGCCGCGCTGTCCCTGTGCCGCCGCCACGGTCACCTCGACGGCGCCACGCACACCCTGAAAAGCCTCGGCTGTCTGGCCCACCGCACCGGTGACCACACCGGGGCCGTGCGCCACTACAGCGAGGCGATCGCGCTCTCCCGGCGCCTCGGCCACACCTACGTCGAGGCCAGCCTGCAAGCGGGGCTCGGCGAGACCGAGCTCGCCCGCGGCCGGTACCGCGAGGCAGAACAGGCGTGGACGCAGGCGCTCGCTCTCTACCGGGCCCAGGGCCGTACCACGGCGGCACAACGGATGGAGAAACGACTGGCCGATCTGCCCTGAGGCCGGCTTGAAGGGCAGGTCCCGCGCGTAGCGAGCACAAGATCGACGGTGTCACTAGGCTTGCGGGCGTGTTGGGGAAGAAGCGCGGAGGCGGGCTGCCCCGGTGGGCGGGCCCGTTCTACCTGGTCGCCGGCGTGGTCACGCTGGTCTGGGCGGGTGTGCTGTTCAACGACTTCCTGAACGCGCCCGAACGGTGCCCGGACACCAGGGTGCGCTGCGGGGCGTTCCTGACCACCTCGTTGCGTCAGTACACCCTCTCCTGGGTGATCTTCGACATCGCGCTCGCCATCATGCTGGTCGTCACCGGGTGGCTGGCGCTGCGGCGACGGGACCACGTGCAGCTGCCCGCGTCGGTGACGGGCGCGTTGCTGTTCGTGGACGCGTGGTTCGACACGATGTCGAGCCCGCGCCGGGACCGCCCGCTCGCCTGGGCCCAGGCGCTGTTCGTCGAGCTCCCGCTCGGGCTGGTGTGCTTCTGGCTCGCGGCACGTGCGGAACGAGTCCGCAGGGAACGGCTCGCGGACGCGTTGCGCCGGCTCGGAGAGGAGCAACCGGAGTCGAGCAATCGAGTTCCGTGAGCAGCGAACTCGATTGTGCGAACACGTAACCCTTGCGGCTCAACGGAAAGCGAGTGGTTCACCAGGTCGCAGGGCGGCGGCGCGCACGCCCTGCGACCTGGTGCGATCAGTTGGCCGGACCGGTCCACCCCGTGGGCACGTGCCCGATCCGGACGCGCTGCGGGTGGTCGCCCACCGGCACGGAGACCGTCTTCTGCCCGGTGGCGAAGTCGATCGCGGTGATCTGGTCGGAGCCGCTCTCGGAGATCACGCACTGGCGACCGTCACCGCTGACCGTTGCCCAGTAGGGCTTCGAAGCCGCGACGAGCGGGTCCTGCTGCAGCGAGGCGCGGTCGACGACCGTGGCGTAGTCGTCCATCGTCCCGGCGACGCAGAGCTTGCTGCCGTCGGGGTTCATCGACAGGCCGTGGTGGCGCGAGTCGTTGACGAACGTCTTGCGGTCGTCGCTCGTGTTCGAGTTCTTCGGCAGCGTCTTCACCTGCGTGATGGCGTCGGAGGCGACGTCGTACTCGACGAAGCCGTTGAAGTACGACACCTGGAAGTACAGCTTCGAGAAGTCCGGCGAGAACACCGCGGGCCGCACGGCGTTGGACAGGTCGCTGCGGCCGAACGCGTTCAACCGGCTGCGCATGTCGATGGTCTTGACGGTCTGGTAGGTGTTCGCGTCGACGACGGTGATGTGCCGGTCACCCTTGAGCCAGTCCTGGTCCGGCGCGTCGAAGTCGTTGTTCACCTCGCCGATCGACATGTTCCAGAGGTACCGGCCGCCGTTGGTGAACACGTTCTCGTGCGGCTTGTCACCCGTCTTGAACGAACCGAGCTGCCGGCCGGTGTTGATGTCCAGCACGTGCACGGTGTTGGAGGTCGACGCAGAGACCGCGACCCTGCTGCCGTCGGGGGAGACGGCCATGTGGTCGGAGCGGAAGCCCGACACCGGGAACCGCCACTTGATCTTGCCGGTGGCCAGGTCGAGCGACACGACGTCGGCGAAGCTGGGCCGCGAGACGACCACGGCACTTCCGTCGGGCGTGGTGTACATGTCGTCGACGAACTGGTCGTGACCCTCGCCGGGACCGTTGCGGATGCCGAGGAAGAACGCCAGCTTGATGGGGTTGAGGTAGATCTCGGCGAGTCGCTGGGACTTGTCCGGGATGACGTTGACGCGGCCGATCTTCGCGAAGTCGCCGGTGGACTTCACGACGTCGGCGGTGCCGTCCCAGTTGTTGCCGACGAACATCACCTCGCGCAGCTCGGCCGAGGCGTTGGCGGAGGCAGTGGTCGCGGCGACGCAGGAGGCGAGGATCGTGGCCGCCGCGGCGGCCTTCGCCAGACGTTTGAGAGCGCTCCCGCCAGGAGCGTTGCGTGCAGGGTCGGACATGGCTGCTTCTCCGGGTGAAGTGGGCGCTTCGGGCGCGAACGTGGGAAGGGCACGTTCCTGAGGAGAGCGCGGAACTGGCCGGGTTCGGCGCCTACCTACTGGATAGTAGGCAAGCGTGATCCCCGCCACAAGATCGTGGGCCGGAGTCAGCCGAATATTTTTCACGTTGTTGCCCGCGCCGCCGCCGGTGCGTCAACGAGCGAACCGCCTGGTGGAGGTCACGCCGGAGCGGATGCCGTGGTGCCGCGCGGGATGCAGTGCGCGGTGGGGGACCAGCGCGGCGTGACGGGAACGCCGTCGATCCGTTCGAGCACCGACTCCGCCACCGACACACCGAACTGATGCACGTCCACGCTCATCGTGGTCAGCGCAGGAGAAGCCAGGCGGCACAACGTGGAGTCGTCCCACGCCACCAGGCTGAGCTCGTCCGGCACCGCGACGCCCAGCGACGCTGCCGCGGCCAGACCCGCCACGGCCATCACGTCGTTGTCGTAGAGGATCGCGGTGGGCGGTTCGGCACGGCCCAGCAGCGCCGTGGTCAGCTTGGCGCCCGCTTCCTCCGAGTAGTCGCCCTCGACGATCACGGGTTCGACACCGGCTTCGAAGCACCCCGAGAGCAACGCGGCGGTGCGGGCTCGGGTGTGCTGCAAGGCGGCAGGCCCGGTCACGCGGGCGATCCGCCGATGCCCCAGTTCGAGGAGGTGCCGGAGCGCCTCGGCCACCGGTCCGGCGTGATCGGTGCGCACCGCGGGCAGTTCCGGATCATCACCGACGACCACCGCCGGCAGGCCCAGTTCGACGAGCACGGCCGGGCGCGGGTCGTCCACCACGGGATTGACCACGACGGTCGCGTCGACGAGACCGCGCGCGGACCAGCGGCGATAGGCGGCGATCTCGGCCTCGTGGTCCGCCACGACGTGCAGCAGCACCGAGAGGTCGCGCTCGGCCAGCCGTTCCTCGATGCCCGCGATGAACTCCATGAAGAACGGCTCGACGCCCAGCAGCCGCGCGGGCCGGGCGAGCACGAGCCCGACGGCGGACGTGCTCATCGCGGCACCACGCTCAGGTCGTTGGCACAGCGCAACACCAGCGGATCGGTGAAGGCCGCGGGGTCGACGACGGCGTTCGTGCGGATGTGGAACACGCGTACCTCGCCGGCCAGCATCGGCACGAGCATGTCGTCCACCACGGCATCCGGCGCGACCCGGTCGGCCAGGATCGCCACGTCCTGCGCGAACGACTGGGCGGACACCTCGACCTCGTAGCCGCCGGGGACGGCTTCCGCTTGGGCGACAAGCGGTTGCGGGTGGTACGCCAGCTCGGAGTCGGGCCGGAACCGCAGGATGGCGCGCGCGTCGGCGGTCGTCGCCACCAGCACCTCCTCGTCCTCGTGCACCGCTCGCAGCAGCGGTTCGTCCAGGGCCAGTTCGACGACTGACCTGGGCGGAACCGTTCGGCGCAGTCTAGTCAGGTGCAGCGTGACACCCCGGAAGCTCTGCCGATCCTGCGTGATGTGCGCGTCCCACGGTTCGTCGTGGTCGTTCACGGCGATGAGCACCAGCCTGCCGTCGCGGGGCTGGAACGTCAGCAGCCGCGGCGCGAACGCGTGCCGCAGCCCGTACCAGAGCGGCTTGCGGCGTTCCTCGCTGTCGATCGCCGCCCACGACGTGACGGGCCAGCAGTCGTTGAGCTGCCAGACGACCGCGCCCGCCGTGCGCGGCCACCACGAGCGGAAGTGCTCGATGCCGAAGCTCACCGCGCGGGCCTGGTTGAGCTGCGTCGCCCAGTGCCAGTCCGGGAACCGTTGCGGCACCGGCAGATGCGCCGCCAGGCCGCGGTCGAGCTTGCCGTTGCCGTCCTCGGCCTTCTGGTGCGTCAGGAAACTCGGCGACGACGGCGTCAGCGGTTCGTCGTGGACCCACCGAGTCAGCGTGGACCACGTCGGCGGGCCCTGGAAGCCGAACTCCGAGCAGAACCGCGGCACGTGGTCGCGGTAGTGGGTGTGGTCGACCTCGTTCCACACCTGCCACTCGTGCCGGGTGCCGTGGTTCTCGTCGTTCGGATGGAGGCCGCCGGGGCTGTACGGGCTGCCGGGGCAGTAGAACCGGGTCGGGTCGAGCTCGGCGACTATCCGCGGCAGCAGCTCGTCGTAGTACGCGAGGCCCCAAGTGCGGCCGTCGAGCTGCGCGGGCCAGCCCCAGTCCGCGAAACCCCACAGGTTCTCGTTGCCGCCGTTCCACAACGCCAGCGACGCGTGCGACATCAGGCGGACGACGTTCTCGCGCGCCTCGGCCTCCAGCTCACCCCGCACCGGCTCCTCCTCCGGGTACGCGGCACACGCGAGCGGGAAGTCCTGCCACACCAGGACACCGCGCTCGTCGCACACGTCGTAGAAGTCGTCGGACTCGTAGATCCCGCCACCCCACACGCGCAACAGGTTGATGTGTGCCTCCACCGCCTGGTCGACGCGCCGGGCCAGCCGCTCGGGCGTGATCCGGGTGAGGAAGTGGTCGTCGGGAATCCAGTTGGCGCCCTTGACGAAGAGCGGCTTGGAGTTCACCACGACGGTGAACGGCGTGCCGATCTCGTCGGGCGTCGTGTCGACGGTGACCGTGCGGAACCCGATCCGCCGCGACACAGCGTCCAAAATGGTCGATCGGCCTCGTAGCACGACCTCCAGGTCGTACAACGGTTGTGAGCCGTGTCCGACCGGCCACCACAGCGAGACATCCGGTACGTCGACGCGTGCGACCACGGTACGTTGCCCGGGCGGAACCACGACGGTGCGCTGACAGGTGCCCACCGCTATCTGCAACGTCAGGACGTCGTCGTCGGCCCACTCGACCTCGACGTGCAGCTCGACACATCCGGTCCCGTCCGGGGAAACGGTCACGACCGGGCGCACCTGCGCGAGCCGGGCGGTGTGCCAGCGCTCCAGCCGGACCGGCCGCCAGATGCCCGCGGTCTGCAGGTCGGGGCCCCAGTCCCAGCCGAAGCTGCACGCCATCTTGCGGATCATGTTGAACGGGTGGGCGTTCACATGGGGGCGGTACCCGAGCCCGGCCTCGGCCTTCTCGGCGTGCGCCAGCGCGGAGGAGAACGACACGGTGAGATCGTTGCCGCCGTCGACGAGGAACCGCCGGACGTCGAACCGGTAGCTCCGGTGCATGTTCGCGGTCTGGCCGAGCAGATGCCCGTTGAGCTCGACAGTCGCCATCGTGTCCAGGCCGTCGAACACGAGGTCCACCCGTTGGTCCGAGGTGACCGCGGCGGCCAGGAAGGTGGTGCGGTAGTGCCAGTCCGCGCGGTGCATCCAGGTCAGCTCGGTCTCGGCCCGGTCGAGGAACGGATCGGTGATCAGCCCGGACGCCAGCAGGTCCAGGTGCGTGCTGCCGGGCACGGTCGCGGGTACGGCGCGGCCACGGACGTTGTCCGGCACCTCGGCCGTCGTCGCGGTCAGCTGCCAGCCGTCGTGCAGGTGCTGACGGATCAAGGCTGTCCTCCCGGGGAGAAACGTGCTTCGGGGTTCGGCGCGGCGGCGGCCAGCCGGCGGGTGTACGGGTCCTGCGGGCGCACGAGCACGTCGTCGCTCGGCCCGCGCTCCACGATCCGGCCGCGGTGCATCACCAGGACCTCGTCGGAGAAGTGCCGGGCGGTGGCGAGGTCGTGCGTGATGTAGAGGACCGCGAGGTTCTCCTCGCGCTGCAGGCGGGCGAGGAGTTTCAGCACTCCCAGCCGGATCGAGACGTCCAGCATGGACACCGGCTCGTCCGCGATGATCACCTTGGCGCCGGGTGCGAGCGCTCGGGCGATGGCCACGCGTTGCCGTTGCCCGCCGGACAGCTCGTGCGGCCTGCGGTGTGCGAAGTCCGGGGTGAGGCTGACCCGTTCCAGCAGGTGGGGAACCTCGGCGCGAGAACGTCCGTGCAGCTTCAACGGCCTGGTGAGGTGATGTTCGACGGTGTGGAACGGGTTCAGCGAGGCGAACGGGTCCTGGAAGATCATCTGCACGTGGTCGCGATAGCCCCGGCGCGGCACCGGTTCGCCGTCCGGGCCGGTCAGCACGATCTCCCCGGACGTCGGGCGGACCAGGCGGGCGATCATCCGCGCGATCGTCGACTTGCCCGACCCGGACTCACCGACCAGCGCGACCGTGCGGCCCGCGGTGAGCGTGAACGAGACGTGGTCGACCGCGTGGATCTGGTGGAAGGTCTTGGTCAGGTCGCGGACTTCCAGCGTGGTCATGTGATCAGCGCTCCTCGCTCGCCGGTCAGGCTGGGGAACGACGCCAGCAGCTCACGCGTGTACGGGTGCTGGGGCCGCAGGTACATGTCCTCGGCGGTCGCGTGCTCGACGACCCTGCCGTCGCGCATCACCGCGATCCGGTCGCTCAGCTCCAGCAACAACGGCAGGTCGTGCGTGATGAACACGACCGCGAACCGCAGCTCGTCGCGCAACCGCCTGATCTCGTTGAGGATCTCGCGCTGGACCAGGACGTCCAGCGCGGTGGTCGGCTCATCCATGATCATCACCGGCGGGTCGAGCAACAGCGCCATCGCGATCATGACCCGTTGCCGCATGCCGCCGGACAGCTCGTGCGGGTGAGCGCCCAGCCGCGCAGGGTCCACACCGACGAGCCGCAGCACTTCCGCACACCGCAGTTCACGGTCCGGCGCGGACATCTCAGGTCGATGCGTGCGCAGGACGTCCTGCAGTTGTGCGCGGACGGGCGTGACGGGGTTCAGCGAGTTCATGGCGCCCTGGAACACCATCGAGAGCCGGACCCAGCGGAACTCCCGCAGCTCTTCCGGTCCCAGCGCGAGAACGTCGACGTCGTCGAACATGACTGACCCGGACGTGACCTCGGCGGGCGGCCGATGCAGGCGGTTGATCGCGTAGGCGAGCGTGGTCTTGCCGCAGCCGGACTCCCCGGCCAGGCCGAGGATCTCGCCCCGGCGCAAGGTCAGCGACACGTCCTTCACCGCGTGCACCGGCTTCGCGGCCTGGTACACCACGTCGAGGTTCCGGACCGTCAGCACGGCGTCCTGGTCGACCGGCACGATCTCCGCGTCGACCGCCACCACGTCACGCTCGCGCCGCGCCTTGTCGCGCAGCCGCGGGTTGATGATCTCGTCGATGCTGAAGTTCACCAGCGCCAGCGCACCACCGAGCAGCGCGATGATCAGTCCGGGTGGGACGAACCACCACCACGCTTCCCGTTGCAGCGCGAAGCCGTTCTGGGCGTAGTAGAGCATCGTGCCGAGCGTGGACGAGTTCGCCGCGCCGAGCCCGAGGAACGACAGCCCCGCCTCGCTCAGGATCGCCAGCACGACGGCGAACACGAACTGCGAGGCCAGGATCGGCAGCAGGTTCGGCAGGATCTCCACGCAGATCACCCGCCACGTCTTCTCCCCGGACACCCGCGCCGCGGCCACGTAGTCCCTGTTGCGCAACGACAACGTTTGCGCCCGCAGCACGCGAGCCGCCGCTGCCCACCCGGTGACCGCCAGCACCAGCGAAATCGTCCCGGTGCCGCGCTGGTCGGGAGGCACGAACCCGGCGATCACGATCACCAGCGGCAACCCGGGAATCACCAGCATCACGTTGGAGAAGACCGAGAAGGCCTCGTCCACCAGTCCGCCGGCGTAGGCGCCGAAGATGCCGAAGATGCCGGACAGCACGGTCGCCATGACCCCGACGAGCAAGCCGATCCACAGCGATCCGCGAGTGGCGTGGGCCAGCTGGGCGAGGATGTCCTGGCCGGTCACCGTGGTGCCCAGGAGGTGCTCGCCGCCGGGCGGGGTGAGCCCGATGTCCCTGATCGTGGCCGGATCACCGGTGAACAACGGGCCGAACAGTCCGAACAGGACGATCAGCGCGGCCAGGCCGAGCCCGGCGCCGAGTTTGGGAGACCAGGTCATGACACCGCGCTCCGATCCCTCGTCCGGGCGTCGACCAGGCCGTACAGCAGGTCCACGACCAGGTTGGCGCCCAGCACCGCGATGGTGATCACCAGGAAGATCCCCTGCATCAGCGCGTAGTCGTTGTTCTGCACGGCCTGCAGCAGTTTCGAGCCGATGCCGGGGTAGGAGAACACCAGCTCGGTGACGATCGACCCGGACACCACGAACCCGAGTGAGATCGCGAACCCGGCGACGGACGGCAGCACCGCGTTGCGGGCCGCGTACCGGATCATGATCCGGCTGTCCTTCAGTCCCTTGGCGCGCGCGGTCAGCACGTAGTCCTCGGACATCGCCGACACCATCATGTTGCGCATGCCCAGCAGCCACCCGCCGACCGACGAGATCACGATCGTCAGCGCGGGCAGGATGCCGTGGTAGACCGCCGAACCGAGGAACTCGCCGTCCCAGCCGGGATCGAGCACGACGTCGTAGCCGCCGTTGAGCGGGAACCAGCCCAGTCCGGTCGACAGCAGCGCGACCAGGATCAGCGCCAGCCAGAAGTACGGCACCGCTGACAGCACGGTGGTCGCGGGCACCAGTGCGTCGAGCCACGTGCCGCGCTTCCACCCCACGAGCGCGCCGAGCCCGACGCCGAGCAGGAACGACAGCAGGGTGGAAAGTCCGACCAGCACGATGGTCCACGGCAGCGAGTCCGCGATCACGTCGGACACCTTCGCCGGGAACGCGCTGACCGACACCCCCAGCTCGCCGCGCAGCAGGTTGCCCAGGTAGCTGAAGTACTCCTTGACCACCGAGCCGTCGCCACCCGTGCCGAGCAGGGTCTCGTAGGCCTTGCGGGCGGCGGGATCGACGGTCCCGCCGCGTTGCTGGAGCTTGGCCATCAGGATGTCGACGGGGTTGCCCGGCAGCATTCTGGGGATGACGAAGTTCAGCGTCACCGCCGCCCACAGAGCCACCAGGTAGAAAGCGGCCTTGCGCACGTAGTAGTTCATCGCTCACTTCCCGGCGGGCTTGAGCTTCACGTACACCTGCGAGGCGTCGGGCCGCTTCCACACCGCCGGGAACGCGTACAGGTCGTCCTCGCTCGGCCAGCCGGTGAACGCCCTGTCGTGGTACTCGGTCGGGATTCCGCCGGTCAGCACCGGGATGTACGGCAGGTACTTCTCCAGCTCGACCTGGATGGCGTCGTAGAACGGTTGCCGCGCGGGGTTGCCCCGGTCGGTCTTCTTCAGCTCCGCCAGCGCGTTGTCGACGATCGGGTTGCTGAACCGGGAGAAGTTCGGCGTCGCGGTCTGGCCGACCGGTGCGGTGGTCGCGGTGGAGAAGAAGTAGCTGTAGGTGTAGTACGGGTCGGGCGCGGGGCCCTGCTCCACCGAGTCGATCAGCAGCTCGTACTGGCCGCGGCCGCGTGCGTCGGCCCACTCGTTCCAGGACAGCTGCTGCGGGGTGATCTTGACGCCGATCTGCAGCAGCTGCTGGCTCAGCGTCTCCAGCGCGGTGATGTAGTCGGTCCAGCCGGCGACCACCTTCACGCTGAGCGCCAGTGGTTTGCCGTCCTTGGCGTAGATGCCGTCGGCGCCCTTGACGTAGCCGGCGGAGGTGAGGAGTTCGCTGGCCTTGGCGACGTCCGGGTTCATCGGCGCCATGCGGTCGGTCAGCTTGCTGGAGATCAGCGACGCGTCCCGCGGCTGCAACGTGAAACCGGGCGACATCTCGGTGTTGACGTTCTGGAACGCCAGCGAGTTCACCTGGGTGCGGTTCATGCCGTAGTAGATGGCCCTGCGCACGGCCGGGTCGGTCTGCGCGCCCTGGCAGCCCAGCTGTGCGTTGGAGCACGAGAACAGCGCGACCTGGTTGAGCGGCAACGTGATCGCCTTGTAGCCGGGGTAGTTCTGCTCGATGTCCTTGATGTCCGGGATCGGGCCGGTCTGCCAGTCGATCGATCCCGCCTTCAGCGCGTCCACCCCGGCCTGGTTGCCGGACAGCGACAGGTAGCGGACCTGCTTGACCGCGGGCTCACCGCCCCAGTACTTCGGGTTCGCCTTGAGGGTGAACGACTGCGCCTTGAAGTCGCCGAGCTGGAACGGGCCGGTGCCGACCGGGTTCTGGTTCACCTCGGTCGCCGGGTTGCCGATGTTCTTCCAGATGTGCTCTGGCATGATCCACAGCTGGCCGAGCACCTGCGGTCCGTCCATGTAGGACGGTTCGGGGAACTTGACGGTGACATGGGTGTCGTCGACCGCGGTGGTCGTGCCCTTGAACCCGGTCCGGTTCATGGCCGGGGTCTTCGCGACCATGTCCAGGGTGAACGCCACGTCCTTCGCGGTGAACTTCTGACCGTCGGACCACGTGGCGTTGTCCCGCAGCGTGACCGACAGTTCCGTGCCGTCAGAGTTCCACTTGAAGTCCTTGCCCAACAACGGTTTCGGCGGCACGTCCCGCGCGATGTTGTAGAAGAACAGCGGCTCGTAGATCGTGCCCGGCCCCTCGATCTGGGTGGGGGCGTACGGGTTGAAGTTGAGCTGGAAGTCGCCGGCCTGCCCGGTGTAGACGACGAGGGTGTCGCGGGTCCCACCGCCCCCGCTGGATCCTGAACAGGCCGCGGTCGCCGCGACCACCACCGTCAGACCGAGTGCGCAGAGCTTCTTGAGCATCGTTGATCCTCCCGTCGCTGGGTGGTCCGCGGCGAGGATTCTTCAGTCACTAAACAAAGAAAGTCAACGCGTCCAGATGGTTTACTGGTCGCGACTTGTCGATGAGCGAAGTTCGTCGTTCGACGGAGGAATGCAGTGAGCGGACCGGCGCGGATGACCCACGCCAGCACCAGGGCGGCCGTGCTGGACCTGGTCCGGGCGGCGGGCATGATCAGCCGCGTCGGCCTGGTCAACGCCACCGGGCTGACCGGCGGGACGATCTCCACCGTCGTGCGCGGGCTGATCGACGAGGGCCTCGTCGCCGAGACGGGGCACGCGGAGTCGACCGGCGGCAAACGCCGGGTCATGTTGCAGCTCAACCACTTCGCGCGCTATGCCGTCGGCGTGCACCTGGACGAAGCACGGATCACCTACGTGCTCACGAACCTCGGTGGCGCAGTCGTGGCGCGCATCTCGCGCGCGGGCAGTGGCGACGCAGAGGTTTCTGATGTGGTCGCCAGGATGGCCCGCGAGGTCGACGCGCTGATCGACAGCGTCGGTGTCGAACGCGATCGAATCCTCGGGCTGGGCCTGGTGTCGGCACGCCCGTCGGAGCACCACGAGTTCGGTCAGGCGCTGGAACGGGCGACCGGGCTGCCGGTGGTGCTCGACAACGACGCCACCGCCGCCGCGATCGGTGAGCACTGGTCCGGCGGTGTCGGCGCCACGTCGACGTTCGCCGCGCTGTACCTGGGGACCGGGATCGGCGCGGGGGTGGTGCTCGGCGGCACGACCTACCGCGGCCCGAGCGGCCACGCAGGCGAGATCGGCCACCTCTGCCTGGATGTCGACGGCCCGGAATGCCGTTGTGGCGCAAGAGGGTGCCTGGAGGTGCTGGCCGGTCCCGGCGCGGTCGTGGCACAGGCACGGGCGGACCGCGCGCTGAGCCGTGCGGCCGGTCTGGCCGGCGGCCGGACGCGGGCCGCGGCACCGGTCGCGGCGGACTTCGCGGCGATCAGCCGAGCGGCGCGGCGAGGCAACGCGCGGGCTTTGGCGTTGCTGGAACGGTCTGCCCGGTACCTCGCGGTCAGTGCCCGCGCGCTGGCCAACGTGCTGGACCTCGAGGTGCTCGTGCTCACCGGGCCGAGCTTCGCCATCGCGGGCTCGGTCTACCTGCCGGTGCTGCGCGCGGAGCTCGATCGCGCGTTCATCGCCAGGGCCGCGCATCCGGTCTCCGTGCGGTTGTCGCCGTCGGCCGCGTCGGCACCGGCCATCGGCGCCGCGGCGATCGTGCTGCAGTCCGAGCTCGTGCCGCGGCAGACGGGCATGCGTCTGCCGGACGATCTGGCCGCCGGCGAACCGCCGGTGTTCGTCCGCTGAAATCCCTCATTTGAGGTAAGACGAGAGCGGAATTCGCTGGTCGCGCAGGGCTTTGGCGACGACACCGGCGATCTGCCCGGCTCCGGCGGCTTCGAAGTGGGTGTGGTCGTTGCAGAAGAAGGCACCGACCGGGCCCTTGGTGTAGTCACCGTCGTTGGGGCACAGCTTGAGCGTGTTGTAGAGCGTGTAGCTCAGCTTGTGCAGGTCGATGACGGTGACACCGGCGGCCCTGCCCGCGTCGGCCGTCTCGGTGAGGAAGCCTCGGGTGCCGACGGCAGAGCTGCCGCTGCACCTGATCGCCGAGACGGGCGTGAGGAAGATCGGGGTGACACCGCGGTCCTTGGCCGCCTTGGCCATCAGGCCCAGGAGTTCTTCGTACCGCGCGGAACCGACGTGCCGGGGACAGTTGGAGTCGCCGTCGTTGATCCCGAACTGGATCATCAGGTAGTCGCCTGCCTTCATCCCGTTCGCGGGATCGAGCATGGTCAGCCAACGCTGGTGGAACGTCCTGGGGCTCACGACGCACTCGCCCGCGGAGTCCTTGGTGCTCTTCACGTTCGACTCGTACAGCCAGGTCTGGATGCTCCTGCCCGCCACGGCGTTGTTCACGACGGTGACGTCGTCCTTGAACAGCGGGTCGAACCGGCTGCCCCAGCCCACCGGGCAGCTGGACCGCGGGTCGGCCATGGTCGAGTCGCCGGCGAGCCAGACCTTCACGCTCGCGGCGTTCGTCGACGCGCCGGCGGTGGCGGGGGAGCAGCCGGGTTGATCCGCGGCTGCCGGATCGGCACCGACGACGAACGGCAGGACCGCGAGCACCGTCAAAGACAGGAAACGTTTCGATCGCCGCATCCGTTGAGGCTAGGGCGGAATCGTCGATCCGGACAATGCCGTCGAATCGATGTCGACCAGGCCGTTCGACAGTTGTTCGATTCGAACGCAGTCGAAATGAGCCGTTTCGGCTCCCCGTCCGTACCCCGGGGTATGAGCCTCTACAAAGGACAGCCTCTCGTGCTGAAGGCCGCGGCGGGCGTGCTGGGCCTCGTCGCGGTCGGTGCGCTCGTGGTGGCCACGACGAGCAGCGACGAATCCGCGCTGGCCGACGGGGCGGACAAGAGCTTCTTCGTCGACATCACGAAGGTGAAGCCCAACGTCAAGAAACCCAGACCGGAGAACGGCGCGACCACAGGCACGTTCACGGTCGACTGCGGCCGCAACGAGAACAAGCACTTCAACCCGGACAACTTCATCGCGCAGCCGGGTGTCCGCAACGGTGCCCAGCACCTGCACGACTACGTGGGCAACCTGGACACGGACGCGGACTCGAACAACAAGTCGCTCGAAGCGGCGGGCACGACCTGCAAGAACGGCGACAAGTCCGCCTACTTCTGGCCCGTGATCCGCATCGACGACGATGACGACCAGACCAAGACGGTGAGCTGCCCGGACGTCAGGAGCAAGCTGCCGGACGTGCCGAACCAGGCGAAGGCGGAGGTCGACCGCAACCTGCAGCTGCTCAAGACCCAGATCGACGAGGCCAACAAGCGTCTCGCCAAGAACGAGAACCCCCGCGACCGCAACTTCAACCAGAACGCGATCGTGGGGCCGTTGAAGGACAAGCGGGTCGCCACCATCGACCGCATCGCCATCGCGATCGGCCGCAACGCGCCGAAACCGCAGGGTCTCGAGAAGCTGGCGCCGTGTCAGCTGGGCGAGGGCAAGGCGAACGAGAACGAGCTGGAGGGCAACGACGGCGAGATCCAGCGTCCCGAGGTCGCCGAGCTGCAGTTCCGCGGTTCGCCAGTGGGCAAGGTCGTCGCGATGCCGAAGTTCCTGCGCATCCTGTACGGCGACGCCAAGGTCACGGCCAACGGTGTGAAGAACGCCAAGGACTCGTGGACCTGCACGGGCTTCGAGGACAAGGTGCAGATCAACAAGTACCCGATCTGCCCGCAGGGCTCGAAGGTCAAGCGCGTCCACGACTTCCCGAGCTGCTGGGACGGCAAGAACATCGACTCCGCGAAGCACCGCGAGCACATCGTCTTCCCCGACGGGAACGGCCGGTGCCAGAAGGGTTTCAAGGCCGTGCCGCAGCTGCGGATCTCCCTGACCTACAACATCCCCAGGGACATCCAGCAGAAGGGTCAGTACAAGGTCGATTCCTTCCCGGAGGAGGCGCACAACCCGTTCTCCGACCACGACGACTTCGCCAACGTGATGTCGCAGCAGATCATGGACAGGCTGGTCAACTGCGTGAACACCGGCAAGAAGTGCAAGGAGTGAATTTCTGGCACGGCGTCTTGACGACCTCAAGACGCCGTGACAGCTTTCGGCTCACAATGACCACATCACGAAAATGGGGCTGATTTGGTGACACGAGGTCGTCTCGCGGTGCTGGTGGCTGCCGCGCTCCTGGTGGTGACAGCGGGAATCGCATTGCGGGGCAACGCGAGCGTCTCAGGCCGCCCGGTCGCTGTCTCCGCCCCGCTCACCACCACGACCACGGCGCCGCCACCAACGTCCGAGCCGCCGGTGACGTCATCTTCACCGGCGACTTCCTCGGCCCAACCGGCGCCCGTCGCCGCAGCGGCAGACGCACCGCTCGCGAGCAAGATCAAACCCGGTGTCGCCCACAGCGGCCCGGCGACGTTCTACGCCTCCGACGGCGGCGGTGCGTGCTCGTACGACCCCGGCCCAGACCCGTTGACGGTCGCCATGAACTGGTCCGACTACGAGGACTCCGCGGCGTGCGGCGCCTACATCCTGGTGACGGCCAACGGCAAGAGCATCACCGTGCGGGTCACCAACCTCTGCCCGGCGCCGTGCCGGGTCGGGCAACTGGACCTGAGTCGGGAAGCGTTCGCGCGGCTGGCGAACCCGCAGACCGGCGAGATCCCGGTGACGTGGACGCTCGTCAGCCCGCCGCTGGAGAAGAAGATCTCCGTGCGTTACAAGACCGGCTCATCGCGGTACTGGTGCGGAATCCAGGCGATCGACCACCGCAACCCGTTGGCGCGGCTGGAGGTTCAGGTCGGCGGGCAGTGGAAGGAGCTGCCGCGCAAGGAGTACAACTACTTCCAGTCCGAGAACGGCGCCGGCTGCGGTGGGACGATGGCGCTCACCGACATCTACGGTGAGCGCCTCGTCGTGAACCCCCTGCCGGTCAAGCCGGACGTGACCCAGCCGACGAACGTGCAGTTCGCCGCGCGTTGACGGTCACCACCAGCCGGTGCAGCCGCCCTGGAGACGGTCGCACAGCCGGAAGGCGATCTTCGAGACGTCGTTGTAGGACCCGGAGTACGCCGAGTTCCTCACGACGCCGTCCTCACGGCGCTGCAGGTACGTCTGCGTCGGCAGGGAGGAAGGACCGTCGGTCCACCACTTGCCGTCGTAGTCGTTGCCGTCCCAGTTCCAGGACTTGCAGAGCCGCACCGAGCCACCGGCGGGGCCGTCCAGGTCGGAGCACTGCTGGGCGGCCGAGGCGGGCGTGACGGCGAGCAGGCTGATGCCGACCGCGGCGGCGAGCACGGCGCCGATCTTCTTGACAGCGTTCAAGGACATGCGAAATCCCCAGTTCTTCTTCGTGGTGGAGTGCCGGATCAGGCGTCGATGAAGCGGGCCTTGAACTGCCAGCCCTGCTCGGCGCCGCCGTTGGCGCTCCATTGGACGATCTTGGCGCCGTTGGCGGTGCTGCCGCCGCCGGAGACCGAGGCGACCTTGCCGCTCTTCGCGTTGACCAGGTAACCGTTGCTCGCGTCCCACGACTGCTCGGCCTCGCCGTTGCAGTTCCACTGGACGAGCTCGGCGCCGTTGGCCGTGCTGCCGCCGCCCGAGACCGAGAGGCACTTGCCGCTCTTGCGGTTCTTGAGCGCGCTGCCCGACCAGTACCAGAGCTGCTCGCCACCGTCGTTGCAGCTCCACTGGATGACGTTCGCGCCGTTGGCGGTGCTGCCGCCGCCTTCGACGGACATGCACTTGCCGCTGTGGTAGTTCACCAGGTTGTAGTAGGTCGCCGCGCTGGCCGGCGGGGTCACCGCCAGGGCGATGCCGAACATGGCGACACCGGCGAAAACCGTTCTGGCGAAAGAAAACATCGCACCTCGAATCCTTTGGGCAGCCCGCCGCCAGGTTACGTCCGCTGCGGAGGGCGGCAAGCTCGCGATGATCGAGTTCGCTCGCTGTTCATCTGCCCGCCATCCGCGCTTCCGGCCTGTTGATCTCGTCGAACGCCATCGACAGGCCCGGCGCTGATCGGGGTGGGGCTGCGGCTGAAGGTGGCGCCCATCCGCCGCTCGACGCACTGCCACAAGTCCTCACGGGACGATGCTGGTGGCATAGGCTCCGCGGCATGCCGGGTCCGCGGAAGCGTTCTGCGTTGATCGCCCTGCTGGTCAGCGACCAGCAGGGCGGTTCACAGGCCGCGATCCTGGAGGAGCTGCGCCGGTGCCTGCTCGACGGCGGCGTGCCACCGGGCACCGCGATCCCGCTCGACGAGGTCGCGCAGGTGTTCGGGGTGAGCCGCATCCCGGTGCGCGAGGCGCTCAAGACGCTGATCGGCGAGGGTCTGGTCGAGCACCAGCCCAACTTCGGTTACCAGGTCGCGAAGCTGACGCCCCGTGAGCTGCACGAGCTGTACGTGGTGAGGGAAGTGCTGGAGATAGCGGCCCTGACCGCGGCGGTGACGGCAGCGACCGAGCAGGACGACATCGAGGCCACCGCCACGCACGAAGCGTTGGGGCAGGCCATCAAGGCTCAGGACGTGCGCGGGTATCACCGCGACAGCAGGCGGTTCCACCTCGCGCTGGTCCGGCCGTGCGGGATGCACCGGCTGCTGGCCATGCTGGAGTCGGCGTGGAACACCACGGAACCGGTGCAGCCCATGGCTCACGTGTCCGACGACGTGAAAGCCGTGATGCACCACGACCACGGGGAGATGCTCGCCGCGTTCCTCGCGCGGGACGAGGAACGGCTGGTCGCGGCGGCGCGGGCACACCACGGCAGGCTGCGGGCGTCACTCGCCGCGTTGCCTCGTCACACGGGGTTGTTCGTCGACACCGACTAGGCGGTTGATACCCAGGGCGCCGTCCCGCCCACGTCCATGAACGGCGCTTTCATCCACCTGAGGTCCATGAATGCGCCCTTCATGGACCAGCCAGAACGTGCATACCAGGCATATTGCTCACTGAGAGCGCTCTCCTGCATGGCCTTGGAAGCGAACGTCTGGCGCCGCGGAAAGATATACGGTTCGCGTCATGAGCGCGTAATACGGCGGGACCAGGCTGCTCGCACCACATCCGAGGGCACGAGGAGTTGGTGATGACAGATACAGTCTCCCGCCCGGCGAGCACCACGAAGCCGCAGTACGACCCACGTCTCACGAACGAGGACCTGGCGCCGCTGAAGAAGCAGTCCTGGGGCTCGTACAACATCTTCGCGTTCTGGATGTCCGATGTGCACAGCGTCGGCGGGTACGTGACGGCGGGCAGCCTGTTCATGCTCGGCCTGTCGAGCTGGCAGGTGCTGCTGGCGCTGCTCGTCGGCATCGGCATCGTGAACGTCTTCTGCAACCTGGTCGCGAAGCCCAGCCAGGTGACCGGGGTGCCGTACCCGGTCATCTGCCGGGCGTCGTTCGGCGTGCTGGGCGCGAACGTCCCGGCGATCATCCGCGGGCTCATCGCCGTCGCCTGGTACGGGATCCAGACCTACCTCGCGTCGGCGGCGCTGAACGTGGTGCTGCTCAAGCTCTTCCCGGCGTTGATGCCCTACGCGGACGTGCGGCAGTACGGATTCCTCGGGCTGCCGTTGCTCGGCTGGGGTTCGTTCGCGCTGCTGTGGATCGTGCAGGCGGCGGTGTTCTGGACAGGCATGGAGACGATCCGCCGGTTCATCGACTTCTGCGGCCCCGCCGTGTACGTGGTGATGTTCCTGCTCACCGGCTACCTGATCTACCGGGCCGGCTGGGGCGCGATCGACCTGAGCCTCGGCGAGGTCGAACACACCGGCCTCGCCTCCATCCCCGTCATGCTCGGCGCGATCGCCCTCGTGGTCTCGTACTTCTCCGGGCCGATGCTCAACTTCGGCGACTTCTCCCGCTACGGCCGCTCGTTCGCCGCGGTGAAGCGCGGCAACCTGCTCGGTCTGCCGGTGAACTTCCTGGTGTTCTCGGTGCTGGTGGTCGTGACGACGTCGCTGACCCTGCCGGTGTTCGGCGAGCTCATCACCGACCCCGTCGAAACGGTTGCGCGCGTCGACAGCACGTTCGCGATCGTGCTGGGCGCGTTGACCTTCAGCGTCGCGACGGTCGGGATCAACATCGTCGCGAACTTCATCTCGCCCGCGTTCGACTTCTCCAACGTCAGCCCGCAGAAGATCAGCTGGCGCGCGGGCGGCATGATCGCGGCGGTCGGCTCGGTGCTGATCACGCCGTGGAACCTCTACAACAGCCCGGAGGTCATCCACTACACGCTGGAGGTGCTCGGCGCGTTCATCGGCCCGCTGTTCGGCGTGCTGATCGCCGACTACTACCTGGTGCGCAAGCAGAAGGTGGTGGTGGACGACCTGTTCACCATGTCACCGGAAGGCCGCTACCACTACCGCAAGGGCTACAACCCCAAGGCGATCATCGCCACGGCTCTGGGCGCGATCGTCGCGGTGGCCCCGGTCCTGGTGCCCGCGCTGGCCGGTGCCGCGCAGTACACCTGGTTCATCGGCATGGCAGTGGCGCTGTGCACCTATGCTCTCGCGTCCCGGCGTGCTCGGTGATCATCAAGGTCGTGAACCCCAACACCAGCCAGGAGATGACCGCGCTGGTGGAACGCTCGGCCAAAGCCGTGGCGGGCTCGGACACCTCGGTGTACGCGGTGAGTCCGGCGATGGGGCCGGCGTCGATCGAGAGCCACTACGACGAGGCCCTGAGCGTGCCGGGCCTGCTGACGGAGATCGCGGCGGGAGAAGTGTCCGGTGTGGACGGTTATGTCGTCGCGTGCTTCGGCGATCCCGGGATCGACGCCGCACGGGAGTTGGCTCGCGGTCCGGTCGTGGGCATCGCCGAAGCGGCCATGCGCACGGCCGCCTACCTGGGACGGGGTTTCACCGTGGTGACGACTCTGTCCCGCACTCGTGGCCGGGCGCGGGATCTCGCCGAACGGTACGGGATGCGCGGGCTGTGCCTCGGCGTGCACGCCTGCGAGATCCCCGTGCTGGAGCTCGGCGACAGTGCTTTGAGCGCGGTCACGTCCGCCTGCGCCCGCGCCGTGGAGGAGGACGGCGCGGACGCGGTGGTGCTCGGTTGCGCGGGCATGACGGACTGGGCGGCACCGATCGCGGAGGCCATCGGCGTGCCGGTGGTCGACGGTGTCCAGGCCGCCGTGCTCACGGTGCAGGCCTTGGTGGAGCAGGGTTTGCGCACGGGCAAGCGGGACGAGTTCGCCGCCCCGCCGCCGAAGCGGTACACGGGGCTGCTGCGGGACTTCGGTCACTGAGCGCGTTGGACCGAACAGGGCGGCTCCTGTCGCGGCGGCGGGCCTCATGTCGTACCTTCCAGCCTCATGCCGCAGGATCTTCCGACCCGCCCACCGTCCGACGACGGCTTCGTCCTGGCGAAGGCGAAGTTCGCGACGGTGATCGCGGCCGGTGTCGCCGCGGGCCTGGCGGTCTCGGTGACCGGCCACGCGGAGTTCGGGCCGCTCGTCGGCTGGGACGTGGCGACGCTGGTCTACCTGACCTGGGTGTGGCTGCTGATCTGGCCGATGGACGCCGAGGAGACCGCCAGGCACGCCGTGCGCAACGACCCCACGCGCACCGTGACCGAGATCGTGCTGCTGCTCGCGTCGACGGCGAGCCTCGTTTCGGTCGGTTTCGTGCTCGCCCGCGCGTCGCAGACGTCCGGCGGCTCGGAACTGCTGCGCGTGGGGCTCGGCGTGCTGTCCGTGGTGCTGTCGTGGATGGTCGTGCACACGATTTTCACGTTGCGCTACGCCCGGCTCTACTACTACGACGTGGACGGCGGCATCGACTTCAACCAGCCCGAACCGCCCGACTACGGCGACTTCGCCTACGTCGCGTTCAGCATCGGCATGACCTTCCAGGTCTCCGACACCTCGCTGTCGACCCGCGACATCCGCCGCACCGTGCTCAAGCACTCCTTGCTCTCGTACCTGTTCGGCACCGGCGTGCTGGCCACCACGATCAACCTGGTGGCCAGCATCAGCACCACGTCAGGCTGAGACTCAGCCTGCCGCCAGGGCCTCGCGCACGGTGTCGTGCAGCTCCAGCAGGTCGTTCAGCATGGTCGCCCGCAACGCGCGCAACACGCTTCCGGCCGGTGCCACCACCCGCAGCGGTGTGCCCCGGTCCTCGCCGCGCGTGTGGTGGTCGACGAGCACCGAAAGGCCGGACGACGAGAGGAACGAGACACCCGTCATGTCCAGCACGACCGCGAACCCGTGTCTCGCCGCCTCGGTGAACGCCGCGGCCAGGTGCTCGTCCAGCCGCGGTGCGGTGTAGGAGTCGACCTCGCCGGTGACCTGCAGGATCACCGCGTTGTCCCGTTGTTCGGTTTTCGCCTCCAACGGCGCCATGCTGCCTCCCGTCGACGCCCTCCAGCCTGGCAGGCCGGGCGCGCGTTGTCGATCATCGCGTGCCCGGCCTGTCACACCGGATCAGCGCCCGCCGGAGACCCAGGCGTCGTGACCACCGCCGGTCTCGACCCCGAGGTAGTACGTGTTGGCCAGGTCGTAGCAGGTGATGACGGCGTACCAGGGCTGCTTGTCGCACATTCGGCGCAGATCGAACAACATCGAGCCGTTCACGCGATGCCACCAGCCGTCCTCGTTGAGCCCGGCGGCGTAGTGGTTGCGATAGCCGAAGTCGTGGCGCAGGCAGTACGGGCGGAAGGGGAAGCCGAGCGGGTAGTCGGACCAGCTGCCCGGCAGGAACGGCACCGAGCAGCCGTCAGTCGACCAGTTGAAGTAGTAGAGGTGCCAGTAGTCGTTGTTGCGGGCGAAGGCGAAGCGGTCGTAGCTGGTCTCCGCCGGGCCGGTGAAGTCGACGTACACGCTGGCGAAGCTGGGCCACGCCTTGGCCGTCTTCCAGTCCGAGATCGTCTCGCCCGCGAGGTTGTGGGCGATCACCCGGAAGTCGAAGTTCTCGAACGGCAGCAGCGACGTCACCGGCACGTCGGCGAAGTAGGTGCCGGTCGCCGGGTTCGCGATGATCGGCGCGTACGTGTTCGTCCAGACGCCCCACGTGGACGGGCCCCGGTGCTGCAGCTGGAAGTACAGCCCGTCCGAGTAGGGGCCGAACCACTCCGTGTGCACCAGCCCGGTCTGGGCGATCGGGTAGGCGAACAGCGTCGGTTTCGCCGGCAGTGGTGGCAGCGGGCGGGCGCTGACGGTGTTGGAGTACCCGCTCTGCCCGGCCGCGTTCGCCGCCGTCACCTTGTACTCGATGCTGAAGCCGTTCCACTGTCCGGTGTGGACGAACGACGTGCCGTAGACCGGTTTCGGGTGGTACAGCCACGTGCTCTGGCCCTGCGGCCGGTAGTAGACCCAGTAGTACACGTTCGGCGTCGGGCTGGCGTTCCACGACAGCGTCACCTGCCGGTCGCCCGCCACCGCGCTGAGACCCGAGGGCGCGGCGGGCAGCGGCAGGAACGGTGTCGCCGCCGCGGTGTTCGAGAACCCGCTCTGGCCGCCGAGGTTCGCCGCGGTGATCTTGTACTCGACCCGGAAACCGTTGTACAGCGGCTTGTGCACGAACGACGTCCCACGCACCGGTGTCGACACGTTGTACCAGGCCGACTGGCCCTGCGGCCGGAAGTAGACCCAGTAGTAGACGTCCGGCGTCGGGCTCGCGTTCCACGACAGCGACACCTGGCCGTTGCCCGCGGTGGCCCGCAGGTTCGACGGTGCGGCCGGCGGTGGCGGCACCGGCGTCGCGGCGACCACGTTGGACGGTCCGCTCTCGCCGGCCACGTTGCCGCCGATCACGCGGAACTCGAACCGGTGCCCGTTCGCGAGCGGCTTGACGGTGTGCGCGTAGCTGTTGACCGGCAACGGCAGGCGCGTCCAGCCCTGCTGCCCGGCCGTGGTGTCGCGGTACTCCACCCAGAAGTAGGTCGCGTGCTCGGCGCCCTGCCAGCCGAGGCCGACCTCGCCGTTGCCCGCGATCGCCGTGAGCGACGGTGCCGCCGGCACCGGAGGCAGCGGCCGGGCGCTCGCCACCGGGGTCGTCCTGCTGTCCCCGGCCCAGTTCGTCGTCGAGACCTTGACCTCGTAGGTGTGCCCGTTGGTCAGCGGCGAGAGCGTGGCCGTGGTCCCGCTGAACGGCACCGAGAGTTTGTGGAACGACTCGCCGGTGCTCACGTCGCGGTAGTAGACCCAGTAGTACACGTTGGACGTCGTGCTGGCCGTCCAGTTCACCACGATCTGACCGTTGCCCGCGGTGAGACGGAGGTTGGTCGGCGGCGCGGGCAATCCGCCGTGCGCGGTGACGGAGACCGTGTTGGACGGCGCGCCCAGCCCGGCCGCGTTCTCCGCCCGCACCTGGAACTCGTAGACGTGGCTGTCCTGCAGGCCTTCCCAGCTCGCGTCGGTCTTGTCGGTCGGGTAGAGGGCCTTGGTGAAGCCGGTCTCGCCCGCGGTGACGTCGCGCCGGTACATCCAGTAGTACATGTTCGGCCCGGCGGGGTCCCAGGACAGGTCGACGCTGCCGTCACCGGCCGCGACGCCGGTGAGGTTCGCGGGCGCGCCTGGCAGGGCCACGCTCGCCACCGCGCTGACCACGTCGGAGTCCGGTCCGTCGCCCGCCAGGTTCGTCGCCGCGACCTTGAAGTCGTACCGGTGCCCGTTGGTCAGCAGGCCGACGGTCGTCGTCGGGTCGCCGGCCGGGTACGGGAGCTTGGTGTAGGCGCCACCGGTGGCGCTGTCGCGGTAGTAGACCCAGTAGTAGACGGAGCTCTGCGCGTCCCAGGTCAGCTTGACCGTGCCGTCGGCCTGCGGGGCCGCGGCCAGTCCGGTGACCTTGGCGGGCAGCGGTGGCAGCGGTTTCACCGTCACGACGGCGCTCGCGTCGCCCTCACCGCCCGCGTTGATCGCGGCGACCTTGAACTCGTAGTTGTGCCCGTTGGCGAGCAACCCGAGCGTCGCGGTCGTGCCGTCGGTGATCGGGTACTGGGCGCGGGTGAAGTTCGCCTCGCCGGCTGTGACGTCGCGGTAGTAGATCCAGTACCAGAGGTCGGGTCCCGGTGCCGTCCACGACAGCGAGACCTGGCCGTCGCCCGGTGTCGCGGTCAGCCCCGTCGGTGCCGGTGGCTTGTCGTACCTGGCCGTCGCCCTGGCGGTGGTGCTGAGCGGGCCGTCGCCGCCCGCGTTGATCGCGGCGACCTGGAACTCGTACTCGTGGCCAGCCATGAGGTAGCCGGGGCGGAACGAGGTCCCGTCCGTGATGGGATATTCGAGCTTGGTGAAGGTGGTCTCGCCGCCGGTGACGTCCCGCTGGTAGATCCAGTACCAGAGGTTGTCGCCGGGGGTCGGCGCCGTCCACTGCAGACTGATCGAACCATCGTTGTTCGCGGTCGCGGTCAGACCTGTTGGCGCGCCTGGCTTGTCGTAACGGACGGTGGCGCGGACCGGTGCGCTGCGCGGCCCCTCACCGCCGGAGTTGATCGCGGAGACGGCGAACTCGTACTCGTGGCCGTTGACGAACCCGCCCGGCTTGGCGGAAGTTCCGTCGGTGACCGGGTAGGTCATCCGCGTGAAGTCGGTTTCGCCCGCGGTCACGTCGCGTTCGTAGATCCAGTACCAGTTGCGGCCGGGTGGTGCGGACCAGGACAGCTGGACGGCGCCGAGCCCGTCCGGCGTGGCGGTCAGGTTGCCCGGTGCCAGCGGTGCGTCGTACCGGGCGGTGGCCTGGACCAGGTTGCTCGGCCCGCTCTCGCCACCGCCGTTGCTCGCGGTCACCTTGAACTCGTAGGCGTGCTGGTTCGCGAGGTCCGGCGCGGTCGCGGTGGTGGCGAGCGGATCCAGCACGACGACCTGCGTGAAGTCCGTCTGCCCGCCCGTGACGTCGCGCTGGTAGACCGAATACCGCGCGGTGACGGGAACTCCGGTCCAGCTGAGCGACACCCCACCGGATCCGTTGGCGGTGGCTCGCAGGTTCGTCGGCGCGGGCGGTGGCACGACGTGGACGTCGACGCTCCTGACCGCGCTCGGCGGGCCCTCACCCGCGGCGTTCACCGCGGCGACCTTGAACTCGTAGGTCACCCCGTCGGCCAGGAAGTCGAGGTCGGCTCTCGTGGCGGTGTAGCTCGACGGCATGCGGCTGAAGTAGGTCTGGCCGTGCGTGACGTCCCGGCGGTAGACGCGATAGGAGGTCGCACCGCTCACCGCCTGCCAGGACAGCGTGACGGGGCTGCCGGTGCCGGTCGCGGTCAGTCCGGACGGCGCGGCCGGCACCGCGCCGGGAGCGGGTGGCGGCCAGGCGACCTCGACGAAACGGGCGCGGTAGATGCGGGCGTCGGCGAAGTTCTGGGCGTTGTCGAGCGAGTTGACGTTGTAGGAGATCAGCAGCTTGCCGCTCGCAGCCAGTTCGGGATGCGTCCGGGGGTCGTAGATCTGCTGTTGCTTGCCGTTGCTGGGTTCCGGCGCGTCGAACAGGTAGCGCGGCGCGTCGAACGGCCCGGTCGGCGAGGACGCGACGTGCGCGACGATCGACGGCGAGAAACCGGTGTTGGCGTCCTGCGTGACCAGCACGTACTGCGCGCCGATCTTGTCGACGGAGAACGCCGTTCCGACACCGCTCATCATCCTGGTGGACGCGCTCTCGTCCGCGGACCAGCCGCTGCCGGTCCAGAACTGCCACGCCCCGGCCAGCCCGGCCGGGGTTCTCGCGAGGTGCGCGAACTTCAGCGCGCCGGCGGACTCCGTGCCGTAGACGTAGGTGTAGCCACCGTCGTCCAGCACGGCGGAACCCCAGCCGATCGTCGCGCCGAGCGGCAGCGCCTGGATGCCCGACACGGTGAGACCGGGCAGCGCGAAGGTGACGAGCGCGGTCCCGGCGAGAGCGAAGTCGAGCGGGCCGTCGCCCGTGCGGTGGTAGCGGTTGTAGAAGACCTTGAGCTCGTTGCCCGTGACAGTGCCGTCGCCGACCCAGTACATGTCCGCCGGATCAGTGGCCTCCACCACGGCTTTCGGTGCCGTGGGGGTGCCGCCGTGGATGGTCTGGGTGGGCGCGGTCCCGTCCTGCACGACAATCGTGTTGTGCACCATGGGCGTGCCCTGCGGCCGGGAGAAGTCCGGGTTGACCGTGCCGAGGAACGTGTCGGAGAACAGCCAGGCAATGCGCCCGTCCGGCAGCGGGATCGACGTCGTGCTGTCGGCGCCGGTCCAGTGGCCGCCCTGGTTGCCGTAGTTGGCGAACATCGTGTTGAGCTGGGCCGCCGACATGGTGGTGGGCACCGCGGCGGTGGCCTGGAGCGCTGGGGCGATGAGGCTGAGCACGGCCAGCAACGGCAGGAGGACCATCCGGCGTCTGAGCGCAGACCGACGAGAACGCAGCATTGCCAACCCCCAGTTGGTCGGACGCCGAAGCGAGTCCCGGGAATCTATGTTCGAAAAACACCCGCCACCAGGACTGAACGGCGCAACACCGCACAGTGCAAAATGGACGTTCGTCGATCGGTTGTCCGCTCCGGGTAGGACTGGCGATCGTCCTGCAGGCCGATGCCTTGCGCGTCCGAACGGACCTAACCTTTGCGCCATGTCACATCAGGTGGTGCAGGCTTTGTCCGATCAGCAGACCAGGTTGCTGGAGGGCGGCGGCCTCGTGCTCGTGCTGCTCGGGGCCGTCGCTCTGCTGATCTTCTGGATCGCCGCGTTGATCAGCGTGCTGGGTGCGCCGATCGGATGCGGTGCCAAGATCCTCTGGCTGCTCGTGGTGTTCGCTTTGCCGTTCTTGGGAAGCGTTCTCTGGTTTGTCGCGGGAAGGCGTTCTGCCGGGATGTACTAGCGGTTCGAGTGCGCAGGGCGGTTATGGCGTGATCCGGTAGGTGATCAGCGAACGGGCCGGGACGGTCGCGGTGAACGTGCCGCCGGTGACGCGGACGGAGGACTGAGCCGTGGTGTTGCCGGTCGTGTTCGTCAGGTACGGGGTCGCGGTGCCGGCGATGACGTTCTTCAGCTTGTAGGACACCGAGTTGGCGGTCGTGCCGGTGTTCAGGGCCACCACGGCGAGAGTGCCGTCGGTGTTGCGGAAGGCGGACATCAGCAGATCGCCGGACGAGGTCGCGTCGATCCGAGTCGCGTTGGGACGGATGAAGCGGCTGTAGTTCGCCAGCGCCCACAACCGTTTCGACACGCGGTAGCCGTCGCCGTTCAGCTGGATGAGCCCGCGGGTGGCGCCGGTCGAAGCGCCGTACCAGTAGACGTAGCCGTTGACGTTGCCGGTGGTGAGCGCGGTGTGCACGGCCTTGGCGATGGTGAGACCGTCGTAACCGCTGCCGTCGTCCCAGTTCTCGTTCCACGTCGTGCCGTTCGGCGACCACTCGGACATCCAGCTGCGCCGGGTCGTCGGCAGCGGACCGGTGATCTGGGACGCGTAGGTGTGGCCGGTGTGCGTGGCGACGATCCCACGCGCGGCCGGGTCGGCCTCGATCGCCTTGGTGTAGGCGCTTTGCTGGTTCCAGCCGAACGAGTCGCAGCACGTGACCTTGAGACCGGCGGCGATCGGCCCGAGCACCTTCACGAACTCCGCCGCCTGGGCCGGGGTGAAGCGCATCGACGAGTAGTCGCTGGTGTAGTCGGGTTCGTTGGTGAACCCGAGGTCGGTGATCCTGATGCCTTCCTGCGCGTAGAACTTGGTGTACTGCACCAGGTAGTTCGCGTAGGCGCGGCGCCAGTCACCGCTCGCGCACGACGCGCCGGCCAGCCCGCACAGACTGCCGCCGTTGGCCTCGTCGCCGTTGGTCTTCATGTAACCGGGCGCGCTCCAGGCGTCGGCGTAGAAGCGGTCCACCCCGTACGCCTTGGCCTGCTGGGCGAGCCACACCTGGCTCTCGTCGTCGCGGTCCCACACGTACCGCGGGGTCGCATCGGGGCCGCCCGGGTTCGTCGGCTGGATGGAGTTGGCCGAGGTCGACCCGATGCCCAGTCGCAGGATCGACATGCCCGCGCCGGTGTTGCGCGAGAGCAGCAGGTCGAGGATCTCACGTTGTTTCGGCGCGGACAGGCCTTGTGAGCCGTGCATGATCTCACCGCGGCCGAACGCCTCGGAGAACCCGAACCCGTCGATCGTCTGGTGCTCTCCGGAGCCGTCGACGGTGATCGTCGTGGCAGCGTGTGCGGTGGGGGAGACGAGCGTGCTCATGAGGAGCAACGCCAGGACGGACACTGCTGATCTCATCCAGTCAGCGTGGTGGAAGCGTTGTGGTGCACTCAATCCGGCGGTGCGGTGGACTTCTTGCCGATAACTTCCTTCGACTCGAATTCGACCATTCTCACTGGACGGTCAGCTCGTACACCGTCTCCTGGTGGTAGGTCTGGCCGGGACGCAACACCGTGCTGGGGAAGTCCGGACGGTTCGGCGAGTCGGGGAAGTGCTGTGCCTCCAACGCGAAACCCGCGCCGCGCCGGTAGGGCCGGCCGCTCGTGCCGACCAGCGCGTCGGTCAGGAAGTTGCCGGAGTAGAACTGCAGACCGGGCTCGGTCGTGTGCACGGTGAGCATCCGGCCGGAACCCAGATCGTGCGCGCGTGCGGCGAACGCGAGCGAACCCGCCCCGTCGAGCACCCAGTTGTGGTCGTACCCGTGCGCGATCCGCAGTTGGTCGTCCGGCGCTTCGATGCGGGCGCCGATCGGCGTCGGCTCGCGGAAGTCGAACGGGGTACCGCCGACCGGAACCGGGAGGCCGGCCGGGATCAGCGAGTCGTCGACCGCGCAGAACGACCCCGCGCGGATCGTCAGCAGGTGGTCGTGAATGTCGCCCGAGCCCTCGCCGGCCAGGTTCCAGTACGTGTGGTTGGTCAGGTTCAGCACGGTCGGCGCGTCGGTTTCCGCGCGATAACCGATGGTCAACCGGTTCCGCGTGTCGAGGTGGTACGTCACCGCGGTCGTGACCCGCCCCGGGAAGCCCTGGTCGCCGTCCGGGCTGACGTGGCTGAGCCGCACACCGACGCCGTCGTCGTCGCGGAACGGGCTCGCCTGCCAGACGTGCGTGTCGAAGCCTTCGGGACCGCCGTGCAGGCAGTTGGTGCTCTCGTTGGCCTTGACCCGGTACTGCTCGCCGTCGAGGGTGAACGCCGCGCCGCCGATCCGGTTGGCGTACCGGCCGATCAGCGCGCCGAAGAACACGCGGCCCGCGTCCGGGCGGTTGTTGGCCACGTATCCGTCGAGGTCGCCGAAACCGAGCACGACGTTCGCGAGCGCGCCGTCGCGGTCCGGTGCGTCGACCGACTGGACGACGCCGCCGAGGTCCAGCACCCGCACGGTGATGCCGCCCGGGTTGACCAGCGCGTATCGGTGCACGTCCGCGTCACCGACCCTGCCGAAGTGCTCTGTGTCGACCAGCATCCCGCTATGTTAGCGCTAACAGTCGATCTCGAACTCCGGCGTGCGGACGCGGTCGAAGCCGGCCTCGCGACGAGGTCCGGTCATCGTGAGGCGCACCGTGGTGTGAATGTCCGCGCTCGACCTGCCCACGTGCAGCTCGACCTCACCGGCGTCGACCTGCCGGTGACCGGCCCGGCCGGTGTAAGCGGTCAGATCGGCGTGCAGCACGGCGGTGACGGTGCGCGTCTGGCCGGGGGCGAGGTCGACCTTCACCGCGCCGATCAGCTGCCGGACGGGCCGGGCGACCTCGGCCACCGGGTCGTGCAGGTAGATCTGGACGACCTCGCTGGTGCTGGTGCCGCTGCCGTTGTGCAGGGTCGTGACGACGCGGGTGACGCCGTCGGTCGGCCATTCCCGCGTCTCCCCGGTCACCCGCATCCAGGTGGCGGGGGCGTAGGAGAGGCCGTGGCCGAACGGGAACAGCGGCGTCGGGTCGACGGTGCTGACCTCGCTGCGGGCGCCGAGCGCGGCGGTGAGGTAGGTCGACGGCTGGCTCGCGCCGGCACCGGGGAAGCCGACCGGCAGCCGGCCGGACGGATTGATCCGTCCACTGAGGACTCCGGCGACCGCGGCCGCGCCTTCCTCACCGGGGTAGAAGCCGCACACGACCGCGGCGAGCCGGTCGATCTGCCGGGAGAGCTCATAAGGCCGTCCGGACAACAGGACGAGTACGACCGGGGTTCCGGTGGCGAGCAGCGCTTCGAGGAGTTCCTCTTGCCTGCCGGGCAGTGTGAGGTCCGCGGCGTCGCAGCCCTCGCCGGACGTGCCGCCACCGAACAGGCCGGCCTGGTCGCCGAGCACCGCGACGCAGACCTCCGCGTGCCGGGCGGTCTCGACGGCTTCCGCGATCTCGTCGTCGGTACCGCCGAGGACCGGGCACCCGAGTGCGAACGTGACGTCGTGGTCACCGCGCAAGCAGTCCAGCACGGTCGGCACGTCGATGCCCATCGGCACGTCCGGGTGGTGCACGCCGACGTGCAACGGGAACGAGTAGCAGCCCATCAGCGCGCCGGGATCGTTGGCCCTCGGGCCGACGACGGCGACGCGCCTGCCGGTCATCGGCAGCACGCCGTCGTTGTGCAGCAACACGATCGAGCGTTCGGCCAGCTCGCCGGCCAGCGCGCGGGACTCCTCGTCGTCGAGGTCCAGGTTCGCGGCGGGGTCGGGGGAGTAGCCGGGGTCCAGCAGCCCGAGTTCGCACTTCTGCCGCAGCACGCGTTCCAGCGCCCGGTCGATCAGCGCGCCGTCGACCTGATCGGACTCCACCGCGGCCAGCAGCGGATCGCCGTAACAGTCCACAGTGGGCAGTTCGACGTCGATGCCCGCGGTCAGCGCCTGGCCGGCCGAGTCCTCGCGGCCGGTGGCGACGCCGTGCAGCATGTGCAGGAACGGCACCGCGAAGTAGTCCGCCACCACGGTTCCGGTGAAGCCGTACTCACCGCGCAGCAGGTCGGTCAGGATCGTGGGATCGGCGGCGACCGGGACACCGTCGACGCCGGAGTAGGAGTTCATCACCGAGCGCGCGCCCGCCCGCAGCGCCATCTCGAACGGCGGCAGGATCACGTCGGCCATCTCGCGCGGGCCGATGGACACCGGCGCGAGGTTGCGGCCTGCCCGCGAGGCCGAGTGACCGGCGAAGTGCTTGAGCGTGGCCACGATCCCCGCCGACTCCAGGCCCTCGACGAACGCGGCGCCGATCGTGCCGACCAGGTGCGGGTCCTCGCCGATGGTCTCCTCGACCCGGCCCCAGCGCAGGTCCCGCGTGACGTCGAGGACCGGGGCGAGACCCTGGTGCACGCCGAGGGCGCGCATCGAGCGGCCGATGTGGAAAGCCATGCGCCGCACCAGGTCCGGCTCGAAGCTCGCTCCCCAGCACAGCGGTGACGGGTACACCGTCGCCTGCCACGCGGCCAGCCCGGTGAGGCACTCCTCGTGCACCACCGCGGGAATCCCGAACCTGCCGCCCTCGATGATCTGCCGCTGGGTGCGGGCGAGGCTGTGCGCGCCCACCTCCGGCGCGATCGGCCGGGTGCCGAAGACGCGGGTGAGCTGACCGATGCCGTGCTGCGGCAACTCGTCGAAGTCCAGCTGTGCCACGAAGTCGTGCTGGTGCGGGGCGACCTCGCCGCCGGAGTCGATGCCGACCCAGACGCCGTACAGCTGGGCGACCTTCTCGCGCGGGGTCATCCGTGCCATCAGGTCCCGCACCCGCTCGGCGACGGGCACGCGCGGGTCGCGCCAGCGCTCGGCCGGCGTGGTGGCTTCGGTCGTCACGAGAACCGCCTGTCTTCGGAGAGGGTCAACGCGCGGGCCGAGTGGCGCACGATCAGCTCGGTGCCGAGCGTGATGTGCGTTTCGTCCGGCGACTCGCCGTTGATGAGCCGCACCAGCAACGTGATCGCGCGCCGGCCCATCTCGCGGATCGGCTGTTGCACCGTCGTCAGCGGCGGGGTGCACAGGGCGGATTCCGGGATGTTGTCGAAGCCGACCACCGAGACGTCGTCGGGCACCCGCAGGCCGAGTTCGAGAGCCGCCTCGATGGTGGCGATGGCCGTGATGTCGTTGGCTGCGAACACGGCCGTCGGCCGATCGGGGCCGGCCAGCAGTTCGCGGGCCGACTCGGCGGCGATGTCGTGGTCGTAGTCACCGCGGCGGATCAGGTTCTCCTGCACGGCGATGCCGGCGGCGGCCAGCGCGCGCCGGTAGCCGGTCTCGCGCTGCTGGGCCGACTTCAGGTCCTCGCGGCCGGTGAGCAGCGCGATCCGGCTGTGCCCCAACGAGATCAGGTGCTCGGTCGCGAGCTGCCCGCCGTGCAGGTTGTCGGAGTCGACCGTGGGCAGCGGCGAGCGGCCGGTGTGCGGGTCGACCGCGACGACCGGGGTGCCCGGCAGTCCTTCGAGATCGACCGCGGGCGTGACCAGCACGGCGCCGTCGACCAGGGTGCCGCTGAGCCGCGTGAGGTACCGCTGTTCCCAGCCCTGCGGATCACCGGTGCGTCCGCCCGCCGAGTACACGACCAGCTCGAAACCGGTGCCGCGGATGGCATCCGCCGCGCCTTTGAGCAGTTCGGTGCTGAACGGTTCGATGTCGGCGACCAGGATCCCGATGACGTTGGTGCGGTGGTTGCGCAGGCTCTGCGCGACCAGGCTCGCCTCGTACCCCAGCTCCTTGATCACGGCCTGCACCCGCGCGAGCGTCTCGGCGGCGACACCGTAGCGCTGGTTGAGGACCTTGGAGACGGTCGCGACCGAGACGCCGGCTTGAGCCGCGACGTCACGGATGGTGACACGAGAGCGAGGAGGCACCGGGTCACCCTAGCCGTGTAAAACGTTATCGACAACGATTGACACGGCGAGATCGACGGGGAATTCTCACTAGCCGTCGCGCATCGTCGCGGACCGTCACACTCGGCCGACGTCGTCAGGAGTGGACCCAATGCGTTGTTCGCACAAGCTGTCCGTCGCTTTAGCCGCCGCGGCGACGCTCCTGCTGGCCGCGTGCAGCGGCTCCGGCGGCGATGCCTCTGCCACCGGCCCGGTGACCCTCACCTGGTGGCACAACCGCACGACCGAACCGATGAAGTCGATCTGGCAGGGAATCGCCGACGACTTCCACAAGACGCACCCGGACGTCTCGTTCACGGTCGAACCGCTGCAGAACGAGCAGTTCCAGACCAAGGTGCCGCTCGCGCTGCAGGGCAGCACGCCGCCGGACATCTTCCAGCAGTGGGGCGGCGGCTCGCTCGTCTCGCAGCTCAGCTCCGGCAAGATCGCCGACATCACGCAGGCGTCGTCCGGTTGGATCGGCCCGCTCGGCCAGGCGGCCCAGGGCTGGCAGTCCGGCGGCAAGCAGTACGGCGTGCCGTACCAGATGCACGCCGTCGGCTTCTGGTACCGCAAGGACCTCTTCGCCACGGCCGGCGTCACCAGTCCGCCGTCCACGTTGGACGAGCTGAACGCGGCGGTCGCCAAGCTGAAGACCGCGAACCTGGTGCCGATCGCGGTCGGGGGCAAGGACCGCTGGCCGGACGCGTTCTACTTCAACTACTTCGCGATCCGCCAGTGCTCGGTTGACGCGCTGAAGACCGCGGTGGAGAAGAAGGACTTCGCCGACCCGTGCTTCACCAAGGCGGGGGAGAACCTCAAGGCGTTCCTGGACACCAAGCCGTTCCAGGACGGCTTCGTCGGCACCCCGGCCCAGCAGGGAGCCGGAAGTTCAGCCGGCATGCTCGCGAACGGCAAGGCCGCCATGGAACTGCAGGGCGACTGGAACCCGGACGTGATGCAGTCGCTGTCCGAGGACAAGGACCTGGACTCGAAGATCGGCTGGTTCCCGTTCCCGGCGGTGCCGGGCGGGCAGGGCGACCCGAACTCGGTCCTCGGCGGTGGTGACGGCTTCTCCTGCACCACGCGCGCTGCCAAGGCGTGCGCGGACTTCCTGGGCCATCTGGTCAGCGAGGACGTGCAGAAGAAGCTCGCCGCGACGGGGTCCGGCCTGCCCGTGCACCCGGCCGCCGTGGCATCACTGAAGACCGAGACCCACAAGAAGATCTCGGAGTACGTGTCGAAGGCGCCGCACCTGCAGTTCTACTTCGACATCGCCATGCCGACCAACGTCGGCCAGGCGCTCAACGACGCGATCGCGAACTTCTTCGCCGGGCAGGGCGGGCCGGACACGATCGTGAAGTCGGTGAGCCAGGCGGCCGCCGGGAACAAGTGATGAGCACCGCGACCAGTTCGCGGCCGTTGACCGCCCCCAGCCCGCACGCGCCCGCGGCTGGGGGCGCCCGGCGGCGGTCCCACACCCGCACGCGGCTCGAGCTCGCGGTCCTGCTGGGTCCCGGTCTGGTGCTGTTCACGGCGTTCGTGCTGATCCCGATCGGCGTGGCCGCGTACTACAGCCTCTACTCGTGGAACGGTTTCGGCCCGCTGACGGAGTTCGTCGGGCTGGGCAACTACGTCGACGCGTTCTCCGGTGACGTGTTCCAGAGCGCCATCGGGCACAACCTGATCATCGTGGTCCTCTCGATCGTCGTGCAGCTCCCGCTGAGCATCGGTCTGGCGTTGCTGCTCAACCGGAGGCTGCGCGGCCGGACGTTCCTGCGGATGGTGGTCTTCGCGCCGTACGTGCTGTCGGAGGCCGTCACCGCCGTGATCTGGTTGCTGATCCTGCAGCCGGGCGGGTTCATGGACGAGGTGCTGCGCGGCGCCGGGCTCGGCTTCCTCGTGCGGCAGTGGCTCGCCGACCCGAAGATCGTGCTCTACACGCTGTTCGTCGTGATCACCTGGAAGTACATCGGGTTCGGCGTGATCCTGCTGCTGGCCGGGTTGCAGGGCATCCCGGCCGAACTGCGGGAGGCCGCCGCGCTGGACGGCGCTTCGAGCTGGCAGGCGACCCGGCACGTCGTGATCCCGTTGCTGGGGCCGACGATCCGGGTGTGGATCTTCCTGTCGGTGATCGGGTCGCTGCAGCTGTTCGACCTGGTCTGGATCATGACGCTCGGCGGACCTGCCAACGCGTCCGCGACCATGGTGAGCTACCTGACCGACCACGGGTTCAAGCGCTACGAGTTCGGGTTCGGCAGCGCGGTCGCGGTGATCCTGTTCATCATCTGCTTCACCTTCGCGTTGCTGTACCAGCGGTTCGCGTTGCGCCGCGACACCGAGGGCGCGCTGACCAGGGCGGTGAGCTGAGATGGCACGTCGCAACACCGCCGGCTACCTCGCCGCGTTCGCCGTCGTGGGCGTCACGGTCGTGCCGCTGCTGTTCGTGCTGCTGGGCGGGTTCCGGACCACGGCGCAGATCAACTCCGCACCGGCCGGGCTGCCCGGCCCGTGGGTGTGGGACAACTACCGGGCCGTGCTGACCTCGCCGGTGTTCTGGCGGCTGCTCGGCAACAGCGCGCTGATCGCGGTGATCGCGACAACGCTCGCGGTCGCGCTCGGCTCGATGGCGGCGTTCGCGTTGTCCCGCTACGCCTTCCGCGGCCGGGAGGCGTTCTACACGCTGTTCACGCTCGGCCTGCTGTTCCCGCTGGGCGTGGCCGCGCTGCCGTTGTACCTGTGGCTGCGGCTGCTCGGGCTGCTGGAGAACCCGCTCGGCGTGGCGATTCCCGAGGCGGCGTTCTCGTTGCCGGTCACGATCGTGATCCTGCGGCCGTTCATGCACGCCATCCCGGGCGAGCTGGAGGACGCCGCGCTGCTCGACGGCGCGGCCAAGCTCGGGTTCTTCTGGCGGATCCTGCTGCCGCTGTCGCGTCCCGCGCTGATCACGGTCTCCGTGCTCGCGTTCGTCAGCAGCTGGAACTTCTACCTCTTGCCGTTGCTCGTGTTCAACGACTCCACCAACTTCACGCTTCCGCTGGGCGTCGCGATGTTCCAGTCGGAGCACACCCAGGACACCGCGAAGGTGCTCGCCTTCACGGCGCTGTCGATGATTCCGGCGCTCACGTTCTTCGTGCTCGCCGAACGCCGCATGGTCGGTGGTCTCACCGGTTCGGTGAAGGGATAGAGATGATCAGTCGATTAACGGTCGCGGTTGCCCTGCTGTTGCTGGTTCCCGCTCCTGCGCACGCCGCGGGACCGTTGAAGGACATCACGAACAGGTATGTGGGTAGCGCGGTGGCTGCCCAGAACCTGAACGAAGCCGACTTCAGGTCGGTGCTGACGCGCGAGTTCGACAACGTCACGCCGGAGAACGAGATGAAGTGGGCGGTCGTCGAACCGAACCGCGGCCAGTTCAACTGGTCCGGTGCGGACGCGATCGTGAACTACGCGCAGCAGAACGGGAAGTCGGTGCGCGGGCACACGCTGGTGTGGCACAGCCAGTACCCCGGCTGGCTCAACAACCTCGGTTCTGCTGAGCTGCGAGGTGTGGTGCAGCAGCACATCAACACCGAGATGGGCCGGTACCGCGGCCGCATCCGGGCGTGGGACGTCGTCAACGAGATGTTCAACGAGGACGGGTCGCGGCGGCAGTCGATCTTCCAGCAGAAGCTCGGTGACGGTTATGTCGCCGACGCGTTCCGCTGGGCTCGTGCGGCTGACCCGTCGGCCAAGCTCTACATCAACGACTACAACACCGAAGGCATCAACGCCAAGAGCACCGGCTTGTACGACCTGGTGCGCACGTTGAAGCAGCAGGGCGTGCCGATCGACGGCATCGGCATCCAGACGCACCTGGCGACGAAGTACGGGTTCCCGACGAGCTTCCGGCAGAACATGGAGCGGTTCGCCGCTCTCGGTCTCGACATCGCGATCACCGAGGCGGACGTGCGCATCCCGTTGCCCGCGGACTCGGGGAAGCTCGCGACGCAGGCGAGCTACTACCGGCAGATCTGGGACGCCTGCCACGCCGTCCCGCGGTGCGTGGAGTTCACGACGTGGGGCTACACCGACCGCCACTCGTGGGTGCCGGGCACGTTCCCCGGTGAGGGCGCGGCTTGCCTGTTCGACTCGAACCTGCGGCCGAAACCCGCCTACACCAGGCTCAACCCGTAGCTGGAGAGTCCACTTGGCACAGTTCTCGAACCCGGTCCTGCCCGGCTCGCACCCCGATCCGTCGGTGTGCCGGGTGGGACCGGACTACTACCTGGTCACGTCCACCTTCGAGTACTTCCCGGGCCTGCCGGTCCACCACAGCCGCGACCTGGTGCACTGGCGGCAGCTCGGCCACGTGCTGGACCGGCCGTCGCAGCTGCCGTTGCAGGGGGTGCGGGCCTCCGGCGGGCTGTACGCCCCGACGATCCGGCACCACGACGGTGTGTTCTACGTGGTGTGCACGCTGGTGCACGGCACGCGGGAGAACGGCAACTTCGTCGTGACGGCCACTGATCCGGCCGGGCCGTGGTCCGAGCCGACGTGGCTTGCCGAGGCCGAGGGGTTCGATCCGTCGTTGTTCTTCGATGACGACGGGCGGGCGTGGTGGACGGCGACGCGGGAGATTCGCGACGGCCGGACCGAGGTCTACCTGCGCGAGTTCGACGTGGAGACGCTTTCCCTGACGGGCTCGGAGCACGTGGTGTTCCGCGGGGCGATGGCGGAGTCCCGGTGGCTCGAAGCTCCACATCTGTACAAAGTGGATGGACGATATGTGCTGGTGTGCGCCGAGGGTGGCACGGACTTCGAGCACTCGGTGGTGGTGGCGTTCGCGGACGAGGTCACCGGGCCGTATCGCGGGTCGCAGCTGAACCCGGTGCTGACCCATCGGCATCTCGGCCGTTCGCATCCGATCGCTGCGGTAGGGCATGCGGATCTCATATGCACGCAGAACGGTCAGTGGTACGCGGTGTTGCTGGCCGTGCGGCCGTACGGCGGCTACTACTACAACCTCGGGCGCGAGACCTTTCTCGTGCCGGTGCGGTGGGAGGCCGACGGTCCGGTGTTCAGTCCCGGCACCGGGCGGGTCGAGGTCTCGTACCCCGTGCCGGACCTGCCTGCGCACCCGTGGCCCGAGGAGGAGCCGGCGTGGATGTTCGTGCGCACACCGGAGTCCGACTTCCTGTCGCTCGATTCCGGTCACGTACGCCTGCGCCTGCGTCCAGAGTCGATCACTGATCTGGTCAACCCGAGTGCGGTGGTGCGACGTCAGCAACACCAGTCGTTCCACGCGTCGTGCTCGCTCGATTTCTCGCCCGCCGGATCCGAGGCCGCGGGTTTGGTGCTGCTGCAGAACAACGACCATCACGTGCGGCTGATGCTGGGCGCCGGTCGCGAGGTCACGCTGGTGCGCCGGGTCGGCGGGCACGACGAGGCGCTCGCCAAGACCGAGGTCGGCGAGGGGGCGGTGAGGCTCGGTGTGGAGGCGCACGGGCAGGAGCACCAGGCGTTGGTCGACGGACGACCACTGGGCGCGCCGTTCGACGGCCTGTTCCTCAGCACGCCGGTAGCCGGTGGGTTCACCGGAGTCCACATCGGACTGTATGCGACGAGCAACGGTGTGCCGAGCGACTCGTGGGCCGACTTCTCCGGCTTCATCTACCGCGAAGCTCTCCAGTGATCATCCAGCCGCCACCGGTAGCCGTCGTCGTCGTGAGGTGATGGCTGCCCGCCGGCTGCTTCGTACAGCGCCTTCGCGGCGTGGTTGTCCTCGTCGGTGAACAGCCACATCTTCCGGTGCCCCTCGCTGACGGCCTGGTCGCGGAAGGCCGTCAGCAGCGCGCGCCCGATGCCGCGTCGCCGCGCTGCGTGGTCGACGCCGATCTCGTACACCTGCCAGCAACGCGATGGTCGCCAGGTCCGCCAGGAACGGCGTGTGGTCCCGCACCTCGACGCCGCGGAACTTCCGCACCGCGGCGTCGAGCAGGTCGTGGTCCTCCGCGGTCAGCCGGTGGATGCGCATCCCGCCGTCATCCGCCGCGCCGACTACCGGATGCTGACGGGAATCGCGGGGGAGTAGTGCAGCCTGCCGTGCGAGGCCACCCGCACCAGCGCCCACCAGTGCGCGCCACGGCGAGCGGTGGGTGCCGCGGTGGCGGTCACCGGCACGGTGATCTTGCCCGCCGGTGGGATCACGAACGGCTGAGTGCGCGGGCCGATGGTGACGTCGTCGCCCCAGGTGCCGAACGGGCTGATCACGGTGATCTCCCCGCGCACCTCGCTCTGGATCCGGTTGTGCAGGGTCACCGGCAGCAGGGAGTGTTCTCCCGGTGCGAGCAGGAGGGCGCCTGCCCTGAGCAGGACGTCGACCAGTTCCCGGTCGGTGGTGGGGCCCGACACCACCTCGACGCTGTCCTCCAGCACCTGGCCTAGGTGGTCGCGGATGCGGGCGGCGTGCAGGTGGCGCCCCGGGCGGGCCCTGAGCTTGGCGGTGAACTCGGCGAACTCACCGGCAGCGAGGTCGTAGTCCCACGACTGACCGTCGCTGAACTCCAAGCGCCCCTTGGCGGGTGTACCGCTGCAGCTCACGGTGATCCGCGCCTGGGCTGTGGTGCCAGGCGCGAGTCGGGTGAACGACGGCGTGACGTGCACGGAGACCGGCAGGTTGCCGATCGGCGCGGGGCCGGAGTTGTGCCGCCAGTAGCGGGTGTAGACCGGCTGGACGGGTTCCAGCGTTTCGGCCGGCGCGACGGGAAGCGGTGCCGAAGGCGCCAGCCGCAGTGTCACGACGTCCGCCGCGCCGAGTGGGACCTCGGCCTGCCCGGAGCGGACCGGAAGCGTTTCGACATCGCGTTCCTCCAGGAGATCCACGCGTTGTACCGCTTCGATTCCGCCGTGCAGCGACACCGAGGCGGTCACCGGCGTTCCGGTCGACTCGTACAGCCGCACCGAGAGGTCTGAGCCGTGGTCGTCGGTGCAGGACGCGAGAGGGTTGCCGCGGATCTTGGCCGCGGTCAGCAGCACGCTGGGCGGGGACACGGCCAGCAGGCTCAACGAGGCAGGCAGGTCGCCAGGACTCGACGGCACCTGGCGGGCGTGCAGCGGATGGTTGACGTCCTGGCCGGCGCGGGCGAACCCGGCCCGGCGCCAGTCACCCGCTCCGGCGACCACGCTGAGGTCGAACGTGTGGGACCAGTGCTGGTAGGCGAAGCTGGACCCGTCCGGCACCGTGCGCCGGTCGCCGTCGACCCACACCTCCGCAGGCCAGCCACTGCACGAACGCATCAGCGACACGTGCAGCGTGCCGTCCGGTGCCACGACGAAACCCGGGGTGCCGCGGTTGACGACGGCCGCGGAGAAGTCCACGGCAGGATCGGTGGTGCCGCCGGACACCTCGACGCACGCGTCCGCGAGGTCGTCGATCAGGGCGAGCACGTCGGTCACGATCAGCACCGGCAGGTCACGCGGCCCGCGCAGGTCGGCGTCCGGCACCCAGCGCCGCGCTCGCGAACAGGAGGCGGGCACGAGCACTCGTCCGGTGGTGTCGAGCGCGGCGCGGTACTCGGGCGCGCTGTCGAGCACCGCCGCCGTGAAGTCGTTGTGGCCGACGACGATGCGCACGTCGGGCAGGTTGGAGTCCACGTCGAGCGAGCCGTAGCGCGGCCCCGCGGCGCTGGTGCAGGTGGCCGTGACACCCTTGGCCACCAACGCGGCCATGAGCTCGCGGGCGTCGTCGGCGATCACCTCCGCGACCCCGATGGCGTGGACAACGCCGTCGGGCAGCCTGAGCCGCACGGGTGCGGACAGCCCGGCCCAGGTGTGCGCGGGGCTGTCCAGCGTCCAAAGATGCGTGGCCGCGTCGACGTCCGGGAAGCCGAACGAGCGGCCCACCGCGGCGAACCCGACCTCGGCCACGGGCAGTGCGCCGGGCAGGTCGAAGGCGAACCGGCTGCGCAGCAACCGGTCCTGGCCGATCGAACCGTCCACGAAGGACCGGACGTCGACGCGCGGCACCCCGTGCCACAACGTGACCTGCTGCCTGATCCGCAGCTCCCCGAGCTGGCAGGAGCTGATCAGCCGCTCGCCGACCGGACTCGTCTCGGAACGCACGACGGCCGGTCCGGCGGTCGTCCCGGGGCCCTTGGGCAGCAGGTGCCACGGCCCCTCACCCCACACCGGATGCCCGGGATGTTCCTCTTGCACGAGCAGCTCCGCCGCGAGACCGCCGGGCCGCAGCAGCTCACGATCGGCCGCCACGTCGTACACGCGGGACAACGCACCACCGCGCTCCGGATCGGCCTCGACGATGAACGACGAGGACTCGATCGTCACCCCGGGCTGAGGCATCCAGTACGGCGGCATCCTGGCGTCGTCGACCACCCGGTACACCCGGTAACCACAAGCGGGAACCTGCTGAGCCACGAACGTCAGCGTCAGTTCGAGAGTGTCGTCCGGATGCCTGATCACCGCCTCGGTCACCGCGGCGACCTCTGCGCCATCGGCGTCGAACACGCGCGCGCCTTTGAACCCGGGCAGACGAAGTTCCACGGTCGCCACGGCATCGCGGGCGAAGGCCAGCGAGTTGACGACGATCACCGCCTCACCCTCGCCGGAGGTGTCGGCACAGGAGGCCAAGTGCGAGATCGCGTCGCCGAGCACCGCACGGCCGAGCTCGTCGGCTTCCCGCCACCCGGTCAGCAGATCCAGGTACACCTGGTCCGACTCGGTACCGGTGATCGCGTCGTGGTGCGCGCCGTACACCAGCTGCCGCCACGCCTTGTCCAGCGCGAACGCCGGATGTCCCGCGCCGAGCAACGTCGACAGCGCCGCCATCCGCTCACCGTCGAGCACCGCCACCTCAGCGGCACGCTGCGCCTGTTTGGTGTCGATGTACGAGACGTCCTTGCCGGTGTAGACGGGATTCATGTCCCTGGTCTGCGGGCTGAACTTCACCGAACGCTCAGCGGCGTCCGCACGCACCGCGGCGAAGAAGTCCCGCGGCAGCCCGACGACGAAGC
>NZ_JBEXPJ010000031.1:0-67828 GCF_040611995.1 Lentzea sp. NPDC006480 | reverse complement strand
GGTGGTTGCGCGCCGTTCGGCGGTTGCTGCCCAGGGCCGAAGATCTCGAAGCCGCCCCCACCCCGCATGGCAGGCCTCGCCGTGCCGCCGCGTGGACCATCGGCAGGATCGGCGTGATCCCGATGCCGCCCGCCACGAACACGACCCTCCCGACGACGGCGTCGCCGAACCCGGCATGGTGCTCACCGTCCGCTTCGACGACACTGGCGAGATCGAGACGTTCCTGCTCGGCGTGCGCGGCGCGGAGCACTGCACGATCGAGGTCTACTCCGCGGACTCCCCGCTGGGAACCGCTGTGAACGGCGCTCGCCGCGGCGAGCAGCGCGCCTATCGCGTGCCCAGTGGAGCCACGGTTCGCGTCACCTTGCTCAACGCCGTGCCCTACGGCCTCGTTCGCCGCACTGCCGTCCAGGAGGTGCAGTCGTGCTGAGTGACCACGAAAGACAGACGCTCTGCGAGATCGAACGCCGGCTCCGCGACGAGGATCCCGCCCTCGCGCAGACCCTGGAGAACACCGAACAGCCCGACGTCCGCGACCGCCGCAACCTCAGCTGGTCGACCGTGATCATCGCCGCGAGCCTGCTGGGCGTGCTCATGCTGACACTCGGGCAACCCGCCGCCACGCTGATGTTCGCGCTCGTCGCCGGCTGGGCCTGGGGAACGCTGAACCGCCGGATCTGGCCGGGCAAAAGCCACTGACGCCGTGCGCAAGGCCGAAAGCTGTCAGACCCCCTCACTAGTATTGAAATTGGGGGAACCCGGCCAGACCCGTGTGTGTGGTGGACGCTATTTGTTCGTATGGCCGTCGATGGCCTCGCGGATGAGGTCGGCGTGACCGTTGTGCTGCGCGTACTCCTCGATCATGTGGATGTAGAGCCACCGCACCGAAATCTCGCCGTGCCGCTCGTGCACGAAGGTGTCGTCGAGGCCGTGCGGGGCGGCGGCCGTGCGCGCTTCGGCCATCTCGGCGACGAGGTCCGCGTACTCGGCGGCGGCGCGAGCCGGGTCGATCTCCTCGAAGCCGGCATCCCAGCTCGGCGGTGCGCTGTAGCGGGGTTTCACGTCCTGACCGGCCAGGCGGACGCGGAACCACATGCGCTCCACGTCGGACAGGTGGCGGATCAGGCCCAGCAGCGTGAGGTTCGAGGGAGGGGTGGAGGCCGTGGCGAGCTGTTCGCCGGTCAAGCCCGCGCAGTTCTGCAGGAAGGTGGCGCGATGGCGGTCGAGCCACGTCTCCAGCATCGGGCGTTCCGGGCCGAGGAGCGGTTCGTCGGGCAGTTCTACTTCGTGTGCCGTCCAGGTCATGTGTTCCGACACTAGGTAACGCCGCCCAGGTAGACGATCTGATTTTCGGCGTTGCGGGCTGTGACGGCGAGGGATTCGAAGGACATGCGCACGCCGCCGCCGGGGAGGCTCTCGCCGCTGCCGGTGACCTTGACGATGAAGAAGCCGTCGACGACGTCCGCCGTCACGGATGGCCCGCCTGCACAGGACACCTCGACAGTCGTGGCTGTGCGGTTGGTCCTGGCGGCGAAGAGCAGGGTGTTCTGCCGGATGAGGCCACCGACCTGCGTCGCGCCCTGCGGGTCGGCCGGGACAGGGGAGAAGGTCTGCTGCAGCGAACCGACGTCGCCCGTCATGTCCGGGCTGTAGCAAGTGGCGAAGTCGCGGTTGGCGCGGTGGGCGAGCAGGAGGACGTCCTCGCTGCCGGGGTCGCTGGTGAGCAACGGCTGCCAGCCCTGAAGCAGGTCGGACGCGGTGCCGTCGAGGACGGTGTTGTCGATGCACCTGGCCAGCAGGTTGATCGGGCTCCGAGGGCGGGCGTCACCGCTTTCGAAGCTGTCGGTGCTCTTGGTGCGCCCGACGTCGGCGCTGGGCGGAACCTCCATCGTGCTGTTGTCGAACACGACGTGGCTGATGGTGGACGAGGCCGTTGAGTAGGCGATGTAGAAGTCCCGGCTCATCACCACTTCGGTTCCGGGGCCGCCGTCGCCCCTGTACCCCTCGCGGACGACGGCCGTGCGCGCACCCAGGGGCGGGACGCCGGCGATGACGTGGCTGGTGCGGAACGTGACACTGCCCGCCTCCACCAGGGCCGGCGCCGGGTTCGACGGGACGTAGGCCCGTGAACGCGTCAGCTCGCAGAAGCGGCTGTCCCCGCCCACGAGCACCTTCCGGTTGTCGAACTCGACCATTTCCGAGGACCGCCAGTTCGCATCCCCCAGCGCCGCGCGACAGCGGTCCAGGTCCAGCCGGGACGGGGCCACCACGCGGCCACTGGGAGTGCTGGTGCGCTCAACGGCCGACGGTGTGACCATGACGCCGCCCGCGACGAGGAGCGCGACTCCCGCAGCCACGGCGAGCGGGGTGTGGTTGCGGCGGGGACGGTCCTCGGTGAAGACCGGGCGCATGCGTTCCTTGATGTCCGCGGGCAGCTCGCGGCGGGGTGGCAGGCCGATGGTCATCACTCCACCTCCAGGGTGTCGTCGGCGAGTTCCTTGCGCAGGCGGGCGCGGGCGCGGGAGATGCGTGACCGGACGCTCACCTCGGCCACCCCCAGGGCTTCCGCGGCCTGCGCGACGGGCAGTTCGCCCAGCAGCACCAGTTCGACCGCCTCGCGTTCGGCGCGGGGGAGGCGTTCGACGGCTTCCAGCACCTGCTTGAGGCGTGACTCGTGGTCGAGCGAGGAGGCGACCTCGTCCGCGTGGTCGCGCTGCACGTCGTTGCGGGGCACGCGGAGCAGGAGACGGCTGAACCGGGCCTTGCGCCGGAACTCGGAGCGCGCCAGGTTGCCCGCCACGGTGAACAGCCACGGCAACGCGCTGGCACGGACCAGCGTCACCTCGGTGCGGCGGCGCCAGGCCGCGAGGAACGTCGCCGACGTCAGGTCCTCGGCCGTCGACCACGACGCCGTCAGGCGGTAGGCGTGGTTCCACACCGCCTCGGCGTACCGGTCGTAGAGCTCGCCGAACGCGTGCTCGTCACCCCGTGCCCACAGGTCGGCGTCCGACGGGGCGTCGTCGGGCACGGCGGCCGCCCCCTCCCAGCTCGGTCGCATCAGCCTCATGACCTGGAGGTGTCCACCTTCTGGCCGAGTGTTGCGCGTGATCTTCCTACCTCGGGCTGACGACGGCTCGATACCGCAAGCCGATGTGGGCTGACCTGCGCGAACGGCACAGTTGTGACATGACGACGACGACTGTTGGTACTGCGGCAGGGACTCACTTCGACTTCCACGCGATCTTCCGCCCCGTGTGGACGGCGCTGCGGTTCACCGGCCACTTCATCGCGGCGCTGGTGGGCGTGATCTTCCTCGGCGGCGCGTCCGAGCACTGACCGCGCTCCTCGTAGACTGGCCACCAGTCCACCACGAGGAGCACTGCGTGACCGTCCAACCCATCCGCCTGTTCGGCGACCCGGTGCTGCGCACCGCCGCTGTCGAGGTCACCGACTTCGACAAGGAACTGCGCACCCTGGTCAAGGACCTGTGGGACTCGATGCAAGACGCCGGCGGAGCGGGACTCGCCGCGCCTCAGCTCGGAGTTGGGCTGCGCGTGTTCACCTACCACTGCGACGGCTTCGCGGGACACCTGGTCAACCCGACGTGGGACGTGGTCGGCGAGGAGATGCAGGAAGGCCCCGAGGGCTGCCTGTCCATCCCCGGCATGTCGTGGGACTGCAAGCGCCACCTGCACGTCGTGGCCAAGGGCTGGAACATGCACGGTGAACCGATCGAGGTCGAGGGCACCGAGACGCTGGCCCGCTGCATCCAGCACGAGACGGACCACCTCGACGGCGTGCTGTTCCTGGACCGCCTCGACGCCGAGACCCGCAAGCTGGCCATGAAGGAAATCCGGCAGGCCGAGTGGTTCGACGGTACGGTCCCCACCTTGAAGCAGAGCCCGCACCCACTCTTCGGCAGGTCCAGCTGACCATGCGACTCGTGTTCGCCGGTACGCCAGAGGTCGCACTTCCCTCGCTGCGCGCCTTCATCGACTCTCCCCGCCACGACGTCGTCGCCGTGGTCACCCGTCCCGACGCCCCCTCCGGCCGTGGCCGGAAGCTCGAGCGCTCGCCCGTCGCCGCGCTCGCCGACGAGCACGGCATCGAGGTGCTGACGCCCGCCAAGGCCGGTGACCCGGAGTTCCTGGATCGCCTGCGCGCGCTCGAACCCGACCTGTGCCCGGTCGTCGCCTACGGGAACCTGCTGCCGCAGCGGACGCTCGACGTCCCGAAGTTCGGCTGGGTCAACCTCCACTTCTCCGTGTTGCCCGCGTGGCGCGGCGCCGCGCCGGTGCAGGCCGCCGTGCGCAACGGCGACGACATCACGGGCGCCTCGACGTTCCGCATCGTGAAGGAGCTGGACGCGGGGCCGGTGTTCGGCGTGGTGACCGAGAAGGTCCGCGACCGCGACACCTCCGGCGACCTGCTGACCCGGCTGTCCGAGTCCGGCGCACAGCTGCTGCTGTCCACTGTGGACGGCATCGAGGACGGCACCCTGCGCGCTGTCGAGCAGCCCTCCGACGGCGTCACCTACGCGGCCAAGATCACCGTCGACGACGCGCGCCTCGACTTCACCACTCCCGCCGTGGCCGTGGACCGCCTGGCGCGCGCGGTCACGCCGGAGCCCGGCGCGTGGGCCGAGTTCCGGGGCGAGCGGTTGAAGCTCGGTCCCGTGACGCCCGTGGACGACGTGACGCTGCCCGCCGGCGAGGTGCTGGTCGAGCGCAAGCGCGTGCTGGTGGGCACGGCGACCACCGCGGTGGCGCTCGGTGAGGTGCAGGCGCAGGGCAAGAAGCGCATGGCCGCCACCGACTGGGCACGCGGTGTGCGCATCGAGGCGGGGGAGCGCGTCTCGTGAAGCGCGCGACGACTTTGACGCGCAGTGTGACCTCCTCAGCTGGGGTGTGGGGCGCGGGTTATGCGGGCGTGGGTTCGGTATTCGGTTGTGGCGCGGCGCTCGGGCGCGTGCCGGCAGAGACTTATCCGGCGCGCGTTGGCCGTGCCGTAGCAGGAGAGTGCATCGCATGACCGGCCACTCACGTGGAGCTTCCAAACCGTCCCGTCCGAGCAGGCCGCACCCGCCGCGCCGGCGGACCGGGCCCTCACGGCCACCCGTGGAGGACCCGGCTCGCTTGGCGGCGCTGGAGACGTTGCGGGCGGTGCGGCAGCGCGACGCGTACGCGAACCTCGTGCTGCCGGCACTGCTGCGCGAACGCCGCATCACCGGCCGTGATGCCGCGCTGGCCACCGAGCTCACCTACGGTGCGGCGCGAGCCCAGGGCCTGCTCGACGCCGTCATCGAAGCGTGCTGCGACCGGCCGTTGTCCGAAGTGGACGGTTCGGCGCTCGACGCGCTGCGGCTGGGTGCGTATCAGCTGCTGCGCACCCGGATCCCGCCGCACGCCGCGGTCGCCTCGACCGTCGACCTCGTGCGGGCCGAGCTCGGGTCGGGCATCGCCGGCTTCGTCAACGCCGTCCTGCGCCGGATCTCCGAGCAGGACGAGGCCGCCTGGGTCGACGAGCTCGCGCCCGACCCGGACACCGACCCGATCGGCAACCTCGCCTTCACCCACGCCCACCCGCGCTGGATCGCGCAGGCGTTCGCCGAGGCTCTCGGCAGCCGCGAGGAGCCGCTGAAGCGCGCCCTCGAGGCGGACGACGCCAGGCCCGCCGTCCACCTGGTGGCACGGCCCGGCGAGGTGACCGCCGACGAGCTCGCCGCCATCACGGGCGGCGACGTGGCGCCGTACTCGCCTTACGGCGTGCACCTGGAGGCCGGGGCGGGCGACCCGGGCGATCTCGAGCCCGTCCGGGAACGCCTCGCCCACGTCCAGGACGAAGGCAGCCAGCTGTGCGCCCTTGCCCTCACGCGCGCGTCCCTAGAGGGCACGGATGACCGCTGGCTGGACCTCTGCGCCGGACCCGGCGGCAAGGCCGCACTGCTCGCCGCACTGGTCGGCCTCGAAGGCGGCGAGCTGATCGCCGTCGAGAAGGCACCCCACCGCGCCGAGCTCGTGCGCAAGCTCACCTCAGGCCTGCCGGTGACCGTGCACGTGGCCGACGGCCTCGAGACCGACTTCGTCGAAGGGGCGTTCGACCGCGTACTCGTCGACGCGCCCTGCACCGGTCTCGGTGCGCTGCGCAGGCGCCCGGAGGCGCGGTGGAGGCGCCAGCCCGCCGACGTCGGCACGCTCACGAAGCTGCAGCGCGAGCTGCTCACCGAGGCGTTGCGACTGGTGCGACCAGGCGGCGTCGTGGCTTATGTCGTGTGCTCACCTCATCTCTCTGAAACGGTCGGGGTGGTGACGGACGTCGCCAAGCGAACCGGGGCGGAAGTGCTGGACACGCGGGAGCTCTTCCCGGGAGTTCCGGACCTCGGGGAAGGCCCGCACGTCCAGCTCTGGCCCCATCTGCACGGCACCGACGCGATGTTCTGCGCGGTGCTGCGACGCCCTGTTCGAGCGCTCGGGGACAACGGTAGCGACGGGGTCTGACAGTTTTGGATCCCTTGTGCGGCAACGGATCCGGGCGAGCCCAAGTGGCTCGCCCGGACACCGGCGTCAGACCTTGAGCACGTTCAGCGTCGGCGGCTGACCCCACTTGTTGCCCACCGCGTACACCCAGCGGCCGTTCGGGCCCCACGCCAGGCTCGCCCAGTGCAGGTCCCGGACCTCATAGGTGCGCGACGCCGTGAACGAGCCCGCCGGGTAGACGCGCACGGACGTGCTGTCGTTGATGCCCGCGGCGAGCGCGCCAGTGTCCTGGCTCGTCGAGACCGCGACCGGGTACGGGCCGGTGTTGTAGCTGCCGCGCACGGCGAGGGTGTCGCTCGTGTACGACTGGATTTCGTACGGCGCGCCCGAGGCCACGTGGATCTGGGTGCCGTCCTTGGAGAACTCGACGTCGGCGAGGTTGCTGCCCGCCTCACGGGATGCCGCGACGGCGAGCGTGTCGCCCTCCTCGCGCAGCACCTGGAGCGAGGCGGGGGACAGACCCGGCTGGCCCGCCGCCAGCAGACCGGGCCTCGCCGGGGACGTCGCCAGCTGTTGCGGGCTGTACCGGCCGGTCGCGAGACCCGTGCGGGCCTGCGCGCCGTTGAAGCCGACGCGGCCGATGCCGGCGCCCCAGGTGTCGCAGCCGTAGCTGAAGTACAGGTGGTCGCCGGTGATGGCCAGATCGGACGGGCACACCTCGCCGACCGGGTAGCGCGCCCGTTCGGTCAGCGTCAGCGTGTCCAGTGCGGCGATCGCGCCGTACTGGGACAGCGCGACGAAGACCGTGTCGCCGTCCGGGCTGAGCGCCAGCCCCGTGGCGCCGGGCAGGTTCGTCAGCTTGGTGACCACGGTGCCCGACAGGTCCGTGACCGCGACCGCATGATCGGTCCTGCTGCTCATGAACACGTGCCCCAGCGTCGGGTCCACCACGATGTCCGAGAACGACGTCAGCGGCAAGGAAACGGTGCGCTGCGGCGGTTCGGCGAGTGCGGGCAGGGCGGTGGCCGCCACCAGGGCGGCCGTCATCGCGGTGGCTGTGAGCCACCGGTTCCACTTGCGCATCTTGCTCCCCTCAGTACGCGGGCGAACACCCGCTGTGGGGACGCTATCGACGGGGTCTGACAAATCCGACCGCCTACCATCGCAGTGGTGACGACGCGTGGATTGCTCGGACTGGTCGCTTCGGGTTGCGGCGGAGTCGAGTCGTGGTTCCGCACCGAACTCGCCGAACCAGCCGGGCAACGGGGGTGGCGGCTGGCCATCACCCTGACCCCGGCGGTCGTGCCGTGGTTCGAGGAGGCGGGTGAGCTGGAGAAGCTCCAGGAGCTCACGGACCTTCCGATCCGCTGGGAACCGCGGCTGCCGAGCCAGCCCAAGCCCTACCCGACGCCCGACGCGTTCATCTTCGCTCCCGCCAGTGCGAACTCCGTGGCCAAGCTCGCCCTGGGCATCGGCGACAACCAGGCGCTGACCGCGTTGAACGAAGCCATCGGGGTCGAAAGCTGCAAGGTCGTCGTCATGCCCCAGGCGAGCGCGGACAAGCGGCGGCACCCCATGTGGGACACGCACGTCGAGACGCTCACGAAGGCAGGTGTCGTGGTGGTCACTGACGAGGCTCCCGGCAGGCTCCTCGACCTGCTGGACACCTAGACTTCACCCTTGTGGTCCACACGCCGATGATCGCCCCCAGCATCCTGTCCGCCGACTTCGCGCGCCTCGCCGACGAGCTCGCCGCGGTGCCCACGTCGGACTGGATCCACGTCGACGTCATGGACAACCACTTCGTGCCGAACCTGACGCTCGGCCTGCCCGTGGTGAAGTCGCTGCTCAAGGTCACCGACATCCCGATCGACTGCCATCTCATGATCGAGGACCCGGACCGCTGGGCCATCGGGTACGCCGAAGCCGGCGCCTACAACGTCACCGTGCACGTCGAGGCGGCGAACGACCCGGTCAAGCTCGCCAAGGACCTCAAAGCCGCCGGCAGCAAGGCGGGTCTCAGCATCAAGCCCGGTACGCCGCTGGAGCCGTACGTCGACGTGCTCAAGCACTACGACACGCTGCTGGTGATGTCGGTCGAGCCGGGCTTCGGCGGGCAGAGCTTCATGGCCGAGGTGCTCGACAAGGTGAAGACCGCCCGCAATCTCGTCGACACCGGTCACCTCAAGCTGCTCGTGGAGATCGACGGCGGCATCAACGCCGACACCATCGAGCAGGCCGCGCAGGCCGGGGTGGACTGCTTCGTCGCCGGGTCCGCCGTGTACGACGCCGCCGATCCGGGCAAGGCGGTCGAGGCCCTGCGGGCTCAGGCAGCCGGGGCCCAGGGGATCAGGACCACGTGACCCCCGAGGACGCGATGGTGCTCGCCATCGCGGAGAGCGAACGGGTGCGAGGCACCACGAGCCCCAACCCACCGGTCGGCTGCGTCATCCTGGACGGACACGGCAAGGCGGTCGGGTTCGGCGGCACCCAGCCTCCCGGTGGCCCGCACGCCGAGGTCATGGCGCTCAAGGAAGCCGGTACGAAGGCCCAGGGTGGCACCGCGGTCGTCACGCTCGAGCCGTGCTCCCACTTCGGCCGCACGCCACCGTGCACCGAAGCGTTGCAGGAAGCGGGCATCAAGCACGTCATCCACGCGGTGACCGACCCGAACCCCAGGGCGGCGGGCGGCGCGCGGCGTCTCGAAGAAGCCGGCATCACGGTCGAGAGTGGTCTGCTCGCTGACGAGGTGAGCAACGGGCCACTGCGCGCGTGGCTGCACTACGCGCGCACGGGACGTCCACACGTCACGTGGAAGTACGCGGCGTCGCTGGACGGCAGGGTCGCGGCACAGGACGGCACCAGCCAGTGGATCAGCTCGGAGACCTCCCGCAAGGAGGTGCACGGCATGCGCGCGAAGCTCGACGCCATCGTCGTCGGCACGAACACGGTCAAGAAGGACGACCCGGCGCTGACGGCTCGCGACGACGATGGAATGCCGTTGCCCCGCCAGCCGTTGCCGGTGGTCGTGGGCATGAGCGACCTGCCGGACGGGGCCAAGCTCCGGCACACCGCGCTGCACCTGCGCACGCACGACCCGGACGAGGTCCTGCGCGCGCTCGCCGAGCGCGGGGTCGTCGACGTGCTGCTGGAAGGCGGTGCAACTGTGGCCGGCGCGTTCCTCGGAGCGGGCAGGATCGACCGGGTGCTCGCCTACATCGCGCCCGCGTTGCTCGGCGACGGCCCCGCCGCCGTGCTGGGCGCGGGCGTGTCAACCATCACGGACGCTGTCCGGCTGACCGTGGAAGACGTCACCATGAGCGGACCGGACTTGCGGATCAGCGCGGTTCCGCAAATTTAGGAGGAACGGTGTTCACCGGGATCGTCGAGGAACTCGGCCACGTGGTCGCGGTTCAGGACCTGCCCGACGCGGCGCGGATCCGCGTCTCCGGGCCGATCGTCACGAGCGACGCGAAGCACGGCGACTCCATCGCGGTGAACGGCGTCTGCCTCACCGTCGTGGAGGTCGAGAACAACACCTTCACCGCCGACGTGATGCGCGAGACCCTCACGCGCAGCAGCCTCGCGAAGATCGCGGAGGGTGACAAGGTCAACCTGGAGCGCGCGGCCGCGGTCGGCCAGCGCCTCGGCGGCCACATCGTGCAGGGTCACGTCGACGGCACGGGCACGATCCTCGCGCGGGAGAAGGCCGAGCACTGGGAGATCGTCCACATCGGACTGCCGCCCCTGCTCGCCCGTTACGTCGTGGAGAAGGGTTCGATCACCGTCGACGGCGTCTCACTCACCGTAGTCACCGTGAGTGAGGATCAGTTCACGGTGAGTCTCATCCCCACCACGCTCGACCTCACCACGCTCGGTCACCGGTTGCCGGGTGACCCGGTGAACCTGGAGGTCGACGTGCTGGCGAAGTACGTCGAACGACTGGCCGTCCCGCACCTGCGGGCCATTGCGGGCGAGGAGGCCCAGTGAGCAACGACTTCGCTGAGATCGAGCGGGCGATCAAGGACATCGCCGCCGGACGGCCCGTGGTCGTGGTCGACGACGAGGACCGCGAGAACGAGGGCGACCTGATCTTCGCCGCCGAGAAGGCGACGCCGGAGCTGCTCGCGTTCATGGTGCGCTACACGTCCGGTTACATCTGCGTGCCGCTCACCGAGTCCGACTGCGACCGGCTCGACCTGCCGCCGATGTTCCACACGAACCAGGACGTGCGCGGCACCGCGTACACGGTCACGGTGGACGCGCGTGAGGGTGTGAGCACCGGCATCTCGGCCGCGGACCGCGCCCGCACGATCCGCCTGCTCGCCGACCCGACCTCGAAGGCCAGCGACTTCAACCGTCCCGGCCACGTCGTGCCGTTGCGCGCCAAGGCCGGTGGCGTGCTGCGCCGCCCTGGCCACACCGAGGCCGCCATCGACCTGGCGCGCCTGGCCGGGTTGTCGCCCGCCGGTGTGCTCTGCGAGATCGTGTCGCAGAAGGACGAGGGCGACATGGCCCGCCGCGACGAGCTGGAGGTGTTCGCGGCGGACCACGACCTCGCGATCATCACCATCGCGGGCCTGATCGCGTACCGCCGCCGGGTCGAGACCCAGGTCGAACGAGTCGCGGAAGCCCGGATCCCGACCGCGCACGGCGTGTTCACGGCGGTCGGCTACGACAGCCTGCTCGACGGCATCGAGCACGTCGCGCTGGTGTACGGCGAGATCGGCGACGGCGAGGACGTGCTGGTGCGCGTGCACTCCGAGTGCCTCACCGGCGACGTGCTCGGCTCGTTGCGCTGCGACTGCGGCCCGCAGCTCGACGCGGCGATGGAAGCCGTTGCGGCGCAAGGACGTGGCGTCGTGCTGTACATGCGTGGCCACGAGGGCCGCGGCATCGGCCTGATGCACAAGCTGCAGGCCTACCAGCTGCAGGACCAGGGCGCGGACACCGTGGACGCGAACCTGGCGCAGGGCCTGCCCGCCGACGCGCGCGACTACGGCACGGGCGCGCAGATCCTCGTCGACCTCGGCATCAAGTCCATGCGGCTGCTGACGAACAACCCCGCGAAGCGCGTGGGACTCGAGGCTGGCTACGGTCTACGGGTGCTGGACCGGGTGCCGCTGCCGATCTCCCCGAACCCGGAGAACCTGCGGTACCTGCGCACCAAGCGCGACCGGATGGGCCACGAGCTGAACCAGCTGGAGCAGTACGAGGCCGTCGTTTCCGCTACGGAGGACCAGGAATGAGTGGCGAGGGCCGTCCAGAGCAGACCCCGCTCGACGGCAGTGGCCTGAGCGTCGGGATCGTCGCGACGCGGTGGAACAGCAAGATCACCGACCAGCTCCTGGAGCGCGCGCTGAAGGCCGCCGAGGAAGCCGGGTGCGTCGACACGACCGTGGTGCGCGTCGCGGGCGCGATCGAGCTTCCCGTTGTGGTGCAGGAACTCGCGCGTCACCACGACGCCGTCGTCGCGCTGGGCGTGGTGATCCGCGGCGGCACCCCGCACTTCGAGTACGTGTGCGACTCGGTGACCGACGGGCTCACCCGCGTCGCGCTGGACGAGTCGGCACCGGTCGGCAACGGCGTGCTGACGTGCAACACCGAGGAGCAGGCCCTGGCGCGCGCCGGGTGGCCGGACTCGGTGGAGGACAAGGGTTACGAGGCGACCGTGGCCGCGATCGACACCGCACTGGTGCTGCGCGGGCTGCGTCAGCCGTGGACCGAGCGGGGTTTCGAGTGACGCCAGAGTTGAACGCCGTGGTGTTCCGCCCCAAGAAGATCCGCCGCGTCGCGTGGGCGTGCGCGGTCGGTTTGGTCATCGTGTTCACGGTCGTCGGGCTGCTGCTCGGCAACACCCCGACCGGCGTGATCTTCCGGGCCTCCGACCAGGTCGCGATGATCGTCCTGGGCTTCCTGCTCGCGGGCGGCGTGCTGCTGCTGACCCGGCCACGGGTGACCGCCGACGCCTCGGGTGTCGACGTGCGCAACGTCGTGACGTCTCACCACTTCGAGTGGACGGACGTGCTCTCGGTGAGCTTCCCGGACGGTGCCGCGTGGGCGCGTCTGGAGCTGCCGGAGGACGAGTACATCTCGGTGATGGCCGTGCAGGCCGTCGACCGCGAGTACGCCGTCTCGTCCGTGCGCGCGTTGCGTGAGTTGCACAAAGCGGCGCGCGGCTGAGCGATGAGTTCGGCCGGCTCTGCGAGTCTTCACCGCATGACTCAACTGCTGAAGGTGCAGAACTTCGCCGTTTCGAGCGACGGGGTCGCCGCCGGCGAGAACCAGAGCTTCGAGCAGCCGTTCGGTGACGGCGTCTCGCCCGCGCAGCTGTTCGCCTGGGCGGGCGCCACGGCCAGCTGGCCCAACCGCACCGATCCCGGTGGCAGCCGCGGTCTCGACGACTACTTCACCCGCGACTTCACCCAGAACATCGGCGCGGAGATCATGGGCCGCAACAAGTTCGGGCCTCAGCGCGGGCCGTGGACCGACCACGAGTGGCAGGGCTGGTGGGGTGACGAACCGCCGTTCCACACGCCGGTGTTCGTGCTGACCCACCACGAGCGTCCGTCGATCACGCTCGGTGAGACCACGTTCCACTTCGTCGGCGGCGACCCGGCCGCGGTGCTCGACCAGGCGCGGAAAGCCGCGCAGGGCAAGGACGTCCGGCTCGGCGGTGGCGTCACCACCATCCGGGAGTTCCTCGACGCCGACCTCGTCGACACCCTGCACGTGGCGGTGTCGCCGGTGGAGGTGGGCTCCGGGCTGAAGCTCTGGGAGTCGCCCGACGAGCTGCGCGACCGGTTCCACCTGGAGGTCGTGCCCAGCCCGAGCGGCGTGACGCACCACCTGTTCTGGCGGAAGTAGGTCAGCTCGTCAGGGGTGGCCGACTCGGTGGAACACGGTCGCGGTTGGCGGCCTTGGCGCACACGCTCGCCCTCGGTGCCGCGCAAGCTGCGCGTTCCTGATCGGGCGGAGCGGCGAGGTGCGCGCGGCGCGGCGAGGTCTAGACCCAGAGGCCGAGGATCGCGCCCGCCAGCGCGAGTCCGACGATGTGATAACCCGCGCCGATGGCCGCGAACGTCATCGGCGCGGGCTTGGTCATGTCGAAGGTGCCCGTCACGAGAACGACCGGCAGGGCGACGCCGACACCGACGATCAGCCCGAGCAGGATGCCTTCCATGATGTTGTCGGTGCTCGACGCGGCACCGATCATCGCCGTCGCGAGGGTGGTGGCGAAGCAGGTGGCCAGCGGCACGACGTAGATGCCGGCGCCGGCGTTGTCCGGTGGGTTCAGGTCCCAGCCGGCGGCGCGTTGCCAGGCCTTGCCGAACGCGAACTCCGCGTACCACAAGGCACCTAGCGCGAAGTACGCGATCGTTGCCACGATGACGGCTAACCAGTTCAGGTCGCCGAGCACGGTCAAGCTCATGACGTCTCCCGCGGTGATCAGGTGACTTGGCATCGCGGGGTGAACGTGAGCTGTTACCGGTGGTTCGGGCCCGGACATAACGGTGTCCGATGGATCTACCGCCAAAGCGCCCGGACTCGGCGTACCAGGAGACCGCCGAGTCCGAAGTGGACGGTCGTGGCGGCGAGCCAGTTGAGGTGCGGGGAGTCGTAGATCCGTTGAGGAGGGGCCGCTCACCGAGCCGGTGAGCGGCCCACCCGTCAGCTCACGGCCTTGAGGGCGTCGATCTCACCCGATCCGTAGAAGCTGTTGTGCCCTGCTCCACCCTGGCACGTCTGCGGCTCCCCGCTGTTCTGCGGGAAGTTCGCGTAGATCGACGTGTCCGGGCAGGGGAGCGGGTTGGTCGCCTGCTGCAGCTTGGCGGCCGCACCCCCGCCGCCCTGCTTGCTCAGCAGCAGTGCGGCGACACCGGCCACGTGCGGACCGGCCATCGAGGTGCCCTGCAGGTAGCAGTACTTCGCGCCGTTCTCGAGCACCTGGCGCGTGCACGGCCGGTAGCTCGGGTAGGTCGACAGCACGCGGCCGTTGGGGGCGGCCGGGGTCAGCTGCAGGATCGCGTCGCCGCCCGGTGCGGCCACGTCGGCGGTCGAGACGCCGTAGCTGGAGTAGTACGACTTGAAGCGCTTGTTGCCCGTCGCCGTCACGCCGATGACGCCGGGAACCTCGACCGGGACGACCGCGCAGGCGTTGGTGATCTCCCGTTCCTGCTCGCTGCCGGGCGGGAAGTCGGGGCTGATCACGTCGACCTTCGGGTGCGAGAGGTCGGTGGCGTCGTTGCCCTCGGACGCCACGACGATCACGCCCTGCTGCTGCGCGTACCTGATCGCCCTGCGCTCGGCCTTCCAGATCGCGCGCTGGTCGGCGTTGTTGCGGCAGTTGAAGAGCCACGGATCGGCGAAGTAGCTGTTGTTGGTGACGTTGATGCCGTGCGTGGCGGACCACATGTACGAGCAGATGACCATCTCGGGGAAGAAGTAGCCGTCGTCGTTGCTCGTCTTCACGCCGGCGATGCGCACGTTCGGCGCCACACCGACGATGCCGGTGCCGTTGGCGGCCGCGGCGATGGTGCCGGCGGTGTGGGTGCCGTGGCCGTTCTGGTCGTTGCCCGCCAGCAACGGTGTCGGCGTGCCGCTGGAGCAGTCCGCGCTGCGCGACGCGTCGTAGTTCGGCGCGAGGTCCGGGTGCGTGAAGTCGAGGCCCGTGTCCAGGTCGCCCACGACGACCTGCCTGCTGCCGGGTGTGACCTGGTGCGCCTGCGGCACGTTGATCTGCTGCATGTCCCACTGCAGGCCGGACAGCGAGTCGCCCCACGTGGCGGCGGCCGCGACGTCGTCAGCGGCGTCGGCCTGGTCGGGTGCGAGCCGCGTACCGAGGCCGGTCGTCGCGGCGACGCCCTCGACGTTGTTCTGCTGCTTCATCGCGGCGGCGAAACCGGCGCTCGACGACCGGGCGACCGCGACGCCGATCTGGCTGTAGTTCGCGACAACGGTGCCGCCGGCGCTCGCGATGGTGTTCGCGGCGTTCGACGACGAGGCGCCCTCGTGGTAGAGGACGACGTAGGTGGACTCCGTCGCGGCACCGGCCTGGATCGCCGGGGCGACACACAGAGCCGCCCCGAGACCGGCGGCGGCCAGCAGTGCTCGTGGACGATTCAACAAATGTCTCACCGCTTCCCGTAGTAAGGGTGTTCACGGGAAAATCGAATCGGCGAGAAGATTGTTACATCACATGCAACGCGCATTCACGTGGTTACTGCGGGAGTAATTCTGTGAATGTGAAAGGGCCGCTCACCAGCGGTGAACGGCCCTCTCTTAATCGAACTGACTAGCTGCGGACCATCTTGCGCAGGACGTACTGCATGATGCCGCCGTTGCGGTAGTAGTCGGCTTCACCGGGGGTGTCGATGCGGACGACCGCGTCGAACTCGACCTTCGAGCCGTCGGCCTTGGTGGCGACGACGTGGACGGTCGAGGGGGTGGTGCCGTTGTTGAGCTCCGTGACGCCGGTGAAGTCGAACGTCTCGGTGCCGTCGAGGCCCAGGGACGCCGCGTTCTGGCCGGCCGGGAACTGCAGGGGCATGACGCCCATGCCGATCAGGTTCGAGCGGTGGATGCGCTCGTAGGACTCGGCGATCACGGCGCGGACGCCGAGCAGCGAGGTGCCCTTGGCGGCCCAGTCGCGCGACGAGCCCGAGCCGTACTCCTTGCCCGCGAGGACGACCAGCGGGACACCGGCGGCGGCGTAGGCGACCGAGGCGTCGTAGATGGTGGTCTGCGGGGCGTCGGCTTCCAGGAAGTTGCGGGTGAAGCCGCCCTGGACGTCGTCGAGGAGCAGGTTGCGCAGGCGGATGTTCGCGAACGTGCCGCGGATCATCACCTCGTGGTTGCCGCGGCGGGAGCCGTAGGAGTTGAAGTCCTTGCGCTCCACGCCGTGCTCGGTCAGGTACTTGCCCGCGGGCGAGTCGGCCTTGATCGAACCGGCGGGGGAGATGTGGTCCGTGGTGACCGAGTCACCGAGCAGGGCCAGCACGCGGGCACCCGAGATGTCGGTGACCGGCGACGGCTCCATCTGCATGCCCTCGAAGTACGGGGGCTTGCGGACGTAGGTGGACTCGGCGTCCCACTCGAACGTGTTGCCGGTCGGCGTGGGCAGCGACTGCCAGCGCTCGTCGCCGGAGAACACGTTGGTGTAGCCCTTGGTGAAGCCCTCCGCGGAGATCGAGGTCGAGATGACCTCGGCGATCTCGGCCGGGGTCGGCCAGATCTCCGAGAGGTACACCGGCTTGCCGTCGGGGTCGAACGCGAGCGGCTCGGTGGTGATGTCCTTGTCCATCGAACCGGCCAGCGCGTACGCCACGACGAGCGGCGGCGACGCGAGGTAGTTCATCTTGATGTCCGGGTTGATCCGGCCCTCGAAGTTGCGGTTGCCGGACAGCACCGAGACGACGGCGAGGTCGCCCTGCTGCACGCCGGCCGAGATCTCGTCCTGCAGCGGGCCCGAGTTGCCGATGCAGGTGGTGCAGCCGTAGCCGACCAGGTGGAAGCCGAGCTTCTCCAGGTACGGCATGAGGCCCGCGCGCTCGTAGTAGTCCATGACGACCTTCGAGCCCGGCGCCAGGGTCGTCTTGACCCACGGCTTGCGCTCGAGACCGCGCTCGACGGCCTTCTTGGCGAGCAGGGCCGCGCCGAGCATCACGGACGGGTTCGAGGTGTTGGTGCACGACGTGATCGCGGCGATCGCCACGGCGCCGTGGTCCAGCTCGAACTCGTTGCCGTCGATGGAGACCTTGACCGGGTTCGAGACCCGGCCGGTGGCGCCCTCGGCAGCCGACTGGAACACCTTCGGCGCGCCGGAGCCGTTCTCGCCCTCGTGGATGGCGACCGGGTCGCTGGCCGGGAACGTCTCGTCGACGGCCTCGTCCACACCGGACAGCTCCGCGGACTCGGTGTGCGCGACGTAGGCACCCAACGCCTGGCGGAACGACTCCTTGGCGTTGGTCAGCTCGATGCGGTCCTGCGGGCGCTTCGGGCCGGCGATGGACGGGACGACCGTCGCCAGGTCCAGCTCCAGCGTCTCGGAGTAGACGGCCTCGCGGGACGGGTCGTGCCAGAGGCCCTGCTCCTTGGCGTACGCCTCGACGAGCGCGATCTGCTCCTCGGAACGGCCGGTCAGGCGCAGGTAGTCGATGGTCTCGCCGTCGATCGGGAAGATGCCGACCGTGGAGCCGAACTCCGGCGACATGTTGCCGATGGTGGCGCGGTTCGCGAGCGGCACGGCGCCGACGCCCTCGCCGTAGAACTCGACGAACTTGCCGACGACGCCCTGCTTGCGCAGCATCTCGGTGATCGTCAGCACGAGGTCGGTGGCGGTGGCGCCCGCGGGCAGCTCACCGGAGAGCTTGAAGCCCACGACGCGCGGGATCAGCATGGAGACCGGCTGGCCGAGCATCGCGGCCTCGGCCTCGATGCCGCCGACGCCCCAGCCCAGCACGCCGATGCCGTTGACCATCGTGGTGTGCGAGTCGGTGCCGACCAGCGTGTCCGGGTACGCCTGGCCGCCCCGGACCATGACGACGCGCGCGAGGTGCTCGATGTTGACCTGGTGCACGATGCCGGTGCCGGGCGGGACGACCTTGAACTCGTCGAACGCGGTCTGGCCCCAGCGCAGGAACTGGTAGCGCTCGCGGTTGCGCTGGTACTCCAGGTCGACGTTCAGCTCGAACGCGTCCGGGCGGCCGAAGATGTCGGCGATGACCGAGTGGTCGATCACGAGCTCGGCGGGGGCGAGCGGGTTCACCTTCTCCGCGTCGCCACCCAGCTGGGTGACGGCCTCACGCATGGTGGCGAGGTCGACCACGCACGGCACACCGGTGAAGTCCTGCATCACGACGCGGGCGGGCGTGAACTGGATCTCGGTGTTCGGCTCGGCGGCGGGGTCCCAGTTGGCGAGCGCGCGCACGTGGTCGGCGGTGATGTTCGCGCCGTCCTCGGTCCGCAGCAGGTTCTCCAGCAGGATCTTCAGGCTGAACGGAAGACGCTCTGCGCCCTCCACGGCGCTCAGCCGGAACACCTCGTAGGAGGAGTCGCCGACGTTGAGCGTGCCGCGGGCGCCGAAGCTGTCCTTACTAGTCACGTGCAACTCCATCTGGTGACAGCGCGGTGGTCAGTTCGGGGTACGGGGCAAGTCTTCCTCACCGGGTCGACCAGTGCCCCTCGACCCCAAACAGTACGCTTGTCCTGTAAGCCGCTTCAACCCAGGTTGCCCTAAGTCACGGTGTTAAGTTCCCGTGATGCTGAGCGAACTCCAGCAACGGAATCTCGCCGTGGTCTTCGGCCTCGTGGACGCGAACCGGGACGGCTTGCTCACCTCCGCGGATCTCGACGTGTTCGTCGGCCGCCTGATCGACAGGCTGGACCTCCAGCCCACCTCGCCGGCCCTCGAGTACCTCCTCGTCGCGTTCGCCCAGTGGTGGCGGCAGATCTGCGTCCAGGCCGGCGTGGACACGCGCGGTGCGGTCACCCTCGCCCAGTACGTCGACGGGGTGGACCGAGGCCTGCGGGAGGATCCGGACTTCCTCGTCGAGGTCGGCGTGCTCGTGGACGTGTTGTACGCCGACGCCGTCCGGCCGCCCGACACCGTGCTCGGCCTGGCCGGGATGGTCGCCGTCTGTGACGCGTTCGGGCTGCCCGAGCCCGTCGCCGCGACTCTGTTCGAGCAGCTGGACGAGGACGGCGACGGCAAGGTTGGTCAGCCGGAAGTGCGCGCCGCCGTTCGGCGCGTGTTCCTCGGTTAGCGCTGCACGCCGACCCACCTGCGGCGGGTGAACTCGTCGAGATCGACGTCGTCCGCGTCGGTCGGCCGCGGCCCGGCGTCGTTCACGTGGACGTTCTTGCTGTGCAGTTGTTGTGCGAACGCCAGACCGCGCACGAGGTCCTGGGTGTGCACCGCGTTCACCAGCGCTTGGCAGGAGTTCGTCAGTTCCAACGCCTCGGCCTCGTCGTCGACGGCGGTCACCGGTGCGACCGGGCCGAAGACCTCCTCGACGAACAACGGCATCTCCGGTGTCACGCCCACGACGACGGTCGGTTCGTAGGACAGCCCCTCGAACTTCCCGCCGACGACCACCCTGGCACCCATGTCCACCGAGCGTGACACCAGTGAGTGCACCCGGTCACGTTGCTCGGTGCTGATCAACGGCCCGAGGTCGACACCGGGCTCCATGGGGTTGCCGACGACGAGTTGGCCCGCGCGGCGCACGAGAGAGGCCACGTACGCGTCGTGCAGTGTGTTGTCGACGATGTGCCGTGACGACGAGATGCACGTCTGACCTTGGAAATCGAACGATGACCACGCACCGCACATGGCCGCCTTCTCCACGTCGGCGTCGTCCAGCACCACGAACGCGTTGGAGCCGCCCAGTTCCAGCGACGTGCGGCGCAGCCCGGCGATCGACGCCATGAGCCGCCCGACCTCGTTCGACCCGGTGAAGTGGATCAGCGCGACGTCCGGGTGTTCGGCCAGGGGCTGGCCGGCTGCCGGCCCGAGTCCGGTGACAACGTTGAAGACACCGGGAGGAACGCCTGCCTCGGCGGCGACTTCGGCGAGCAGCTGCCCACCCGCGATCGGCGTCAGCTCGGCCGGCTTCAGCACGACCGCGTTGCCGACAGCCAGAGCGGGGGCCACGGCACGCATTGCGAGAACCAGCGGGAAGTTCCACGGCGTGATCACGCCGACGACACCGAGCGGAACGCGTTCGAGCAACGTCAGCTTGCCGGGCTTCGGGGACGGCTGAACGTCCCCTCGCGACAGTGCGCCCAAAGACGCGCAGATCTGCAGACGGTTGATGGCGGCGGCCACCTCGCCGCGCGCTTTCGCAACCACGCCACCGGTTTCGCGGACGAGCACGGAGACGAACTCGTCCACTCTGGACTCCAGCAGGGCGGCCATCCGGCGTAGCACCGCCGCTCGTTCGGCCGGTGTCCGGGCGGCCCAGGCGGGCTGGGCGGAGAGAGCGCTCGCCACTGCCAGGCGGACGTCATCGGCACCGCCGAGCGCATATGTGCCGATCTTTGTGCCGGTCGCTTTCTCGACCACCTCGGCGGTTTCCTCGCGGGCGGATACCACGAAATCTCCGCCGATGTAATGGCGGCCATTGGACATGCGCATTGCGACTTCCGATCTTGACAGCCTGTCAAGGCAGGAGTAGGACCTTCTCGACCCAAACGGTAAGCGCTTACCCGTGGAATGGAACTTCTGCATGAGCGGAATGCGAGCAGTCCTCCTGATCGTCGTTCTCTTCGTTTCCGCGTGCAGTGGGAGCACGTCGTCCAGTGATAGGACGACTTTGACGTGGTGGGACTACTTCGGATACTCGCCCGCATCGGATCAGGCGGTCAAGACGCTGATCGAGAGGTATGAGAAGGCCCATCCGAACATTCAGATCAAACGGACATCGATCGGATTCGCGGACTTCCACGCGAAGATCGTGCAGGCGGCGGCTTCCGGCACGTTCCCCGACATCGCCGCCGTCGACTCCCCGGACGTCCCGCTGCTCGCGAGCCAGCAGGCGCTCAGCGACGTGACCGCGAAGTTCGACGCCTGGGGCCTGGGCGGACAGTTCCTCGAACGCGTCCGCGAGAGCGTGAAGCACGACGGCAAGTACTTCGGGGTGCCGCTGCGCAGCAACACCACCGCGTTGCTCTACAACAAGAAGCTCCTCGCCGGCACACCGCCGGCCACGTGGGCCGAGCTGCGGACGGCCGCGAAGGCGAGCACTACCGACAACGTCGCCGGTCTGTGCTTCGCCGCCGCGGCGAACGAGCAGCTCACGTTCAACTTCCTGCCGTTCGTCTGGCAGGCGGGCGGTGACCTCAAAACCGTCGGCGACACCGCCACGGCCGACGCGCTCGGGTTCGTGAACTCGCTGGTCAACGACGACAAGAGCGTGCCGAAACAGGTATTGCAGTGGGGTCACTCGGACGCGGAGAAAGCCTTCGAAGAAGGCAAGTGCGCCATGATGATCAACGGTCCCTGGGTGATCCCCGGCCTCAAGAAGGCCGGTCTCGACTGGGGTGCCGCCGCGCTGCCCAAGGGGAGTGCCGGCGCGGCCTCACCGCTCGGCGGCGAGGTCTGGGTGCTCGGCGCCAAGACCAAGAACCTCGACGCGTCCTGGGACGTCCTGACCTGGCTCGCCGAGAACAAGGACAACGCCGCGGAGATCGGCGGCGGCCTCGGTTCCGTCCCCAACCGCACGGACACGCTGAACGACGCTGCCTGGCAATGGGATCCGGCCGTCGCCGCGTTCGCCGGGCAAATGTCGACCGCGCGACCGCGCAGTGTGTACGGGCCGCAGTACCCGCAGCTGTCCGAAGCAGTGTGGACCATGACCCAACAGGTGCTGACCGGTGCCAAGAACCCGCAGGACGCCGCTGCCGACGCCAAGAACCGAATCCAACCATTGCTGGGGAAGTAGTGCGAAAATCGAAAAAGCACTTCCGGTTTGTGTTGACAGCACTTGCCATGACGCTGATGGCGTCCTGCGCGAGTGGCACGGCGGAAAGTGAGAGTCCCTCCAACAGAACTGTCACGTGGTGGGACTACTTCGGCTACTCGCCGGTGTCCAACCAGGCTGTCGACACCCTGATCGCGCGCTACGAGCAGGAACACCCGCACGTCCACATCAAGCGGACGGCCGTCAAGTTCGGTGAGTTCCACCAGAAGCTCGTCGAGGCCGAGGGCTCCGGCACGTTCCCGGACATCGCGGTCGTGGACACCTCGGACGTGCCCTGGCTCGCGAGCCAGAACGCGATCGCGAACCTCACGCCGCAGTTCAAGCGCTGGGACAAGGGCAACCAGTTCCTGGAGCCCGTGCTCGACAGCGTGACGCACCAGGACAACCTCTTCGGCGTCCCGCTGCGCAGCAACACCACCGCGTTGATCTACAACAAGGACCTGCTGGCCCAGGGCGGCATCGCGAACCCACCCGCCACCTGGGACCAGCTGCGGGGGAACGCGAAGACGCTCACGAAGGACGGCAGGTACGGCCTGTGCTTCGGCGCGGCGGCCGACGAGACGCTGACGTTCAACTTCCTGCCGCTGCTGTGGCAGGCGGGCGGTGACGTCTCGACGATCGCCGAGAAGCCGGGCGTGGACGCGCTCGGCCTGCTCGACACGTTCTTCAACAAGGACCAGAGCGTCCCGAAGGAGGCGCTGAAGTGGAGCCACTCCGACGCGCAGACGGCCTTTGAAGACGGCAAGTGCGCCATGATGATCAACGGGCCGTGGGTGCTGCCGTCGGTCGCCAAGTCGCAGTTCCAGTGGGGCACGGCGCCGCTGCCCGCCGGCGAGAAGGGCGTGTTCTCGCCACTGGGCGGGGAGGCCTGGGTGATCGGCAGCCACAGCCCCAACGCCGACGTGGCGTGGGACGTCCTGCAGTGGCTCGCCGAGTCGCGCAACAGCGCCAAGGAGCTCGGCGGCGGCCTCGGCGCGATCCCGAACCGCAACGACACGCTCAACGACCCCGTGTGGAAGTGGGGACCGGGCGTGGGCGCGTACATCAGCGAGATGCTGACCACGCGGTCGCGCAGCAACTACGGGCCTCAGTACTCCAAGGTGTCCGAGGCCGTGTGGACGATGACGCAGCAGGTCGTGAAGGGCGAGAAGAAGGCTCAGCCCGCGGCCGCTGAGGCGGCGGCCAAGATCAGGCCTCTGCTGCCCACCAGTTGATGCGGGCCGGATACCTGTTCGTCGCACCAGCAGTGCTGTTCCTCTTGGCACTGCTGGTGTATCCGGTTGTGCTGAACGTCGTGATGTCGTTCCAGGACGTCACGGCGGCGACGATGCTGACCGGGTCGGAGTGGGTGGGCGCGGAGAACTACCGCGCCGCGTTCTCGGACGAGCTGTTCGTGACGGCGGCGTGGCACTCGGCGGTGTTCGCGGGTGCGTCAGTGCTGGTGCAGCTGGCATTGGGGCTCGCGCTGGCGTTGTTCTACGCGCAGGTTTTCCCTGGCGCGCGGGTGTTCCGCTCGTTGTTCATGGTCGCGTACGCGATTCCGGTGGTGGTGTCGGCGGAGTTGTTCCGGTGGCTGCTCTCCGGGGCGGGGTGGCTTGTGGACACCGATCTTGTGCTGCCCGCGTTGGTGGGGATCCAGTGCTGGCTCGGGGTGCCGTTCGTGATGGTGTCGCTGCTCGCCGGGCTCACCGCCGTGCCGCGGGTGCTGCACGAGGCCGCGTTGATCGACGGAGCTGGTGCGTGGCAACGGTTCTGGGCGGTCACTTGGCCGTTGCTGAGGCCGACTCTCCTTGCTACCGCGGTCTTGTCGGCGATCTTCACGCTGAAGTCGTTCGACCTGGTGTGGATCGCGACGCAGGGCGGGCCGGCGAACGCGTCCGAGATCCTGCCCACTTTGGCTTACCGGTTGGTGTTCTCCAGCTTCCTGTTCGGCAAGGGCGCGGCGGTTCTCAACGTCGTGTTCGCGGTGCTGTTCGTGTTGTCGTTGCTGTATCTCCGCGCGCAACGGCGGGAGGTGCGGTGAGGACCGTCGTCGGGTTCGTGCTGGTCGCGGTGTATCTGCTGCCGGTCGGCGTGATGGTCGCTTATCCGGACGGCGACGCTTGGACGACGCGGATTCTCGGCGATCCACAGGTGTTCAGGTATGTGGTGAACAGCTTCGTGATCGCGTCCGGGACGTGCGTGCTGACGCTGGTGCTGGCGGTGCCCGCGGCCTATGCGTTGGCGCGCTTGCCGTTGCGGGGCAAACCGGTGCTCATGCTGCTGATGTTGTCGTCGCTGATGTTCCCGGCGATCATGCTGGCCACGCCGTTGTTCGTGGTGTTCTCGCGGTTGGGGCTCACCGACACCTATGCCGGTTTGATCCTCGCGGACACGACGCTGGCGTTGCCTTACGCGATCGTGTTGCTGCGACCGGCTTTCGCCGCGGTGCCGCGGGAGTTCGGCGAGGCGGCGGTGATCGACGGCTGCTCGGCGTTCGGGGTGTTCTGGCGGGTGGTCCTGCCGCTCGTGCTGCCAGGTGTGGCGACCGTTGCGGTGCTGGCGTTCCTGTGGGGCTGGGGAGATCTGGTGTTCGCGCTGACGCTGGCCACTGACGACGAGATGCGGCCCGTGACGACCGGGTTGTGGGGGTTCTTCGGCGCCACGACGTCGGACTGGGGCGGGGCGATGGCGTTCGCGACCGTCGCGATGATCCCGCCGCTGGGTGTTTTCCTGCTGTCGCAACGGCTTGTGGTCGCCGGGGTGGCGGCGGGCGGCACTAAGGGGTAGCCCGGTACTCGCCGGGTGATCTGCCGGTGAACCGCTTGAACGCCGCGCTGAACGCGCTTTCGGTGCGGTAGCCGACGGTCGCGGCGATCACCGCGACCGTGTCCTGGGTGTCCCGGAGCGCCTTGGCCGCCGTCTGCATGCGCAGGCGCAGCAGGTAGTCGAGCGGGGTCAGGCCGACGGTTTCCTTGAAGTGCAGGAAGAACGTGGACCGCGACATGGCGGCTCTCGTCGCCAGTTCGCTGACCGTCCACGGATGGCCGAGGTCGTCGTGGAGAGCCTTGAGCGCCGGTCCCAGCTGCGGGTGCAGCTCGGCGCGGTGGGCCTGGTCGCGCAGCACCTGGAGCAGCAACACCTGGGAGAGGCGGTCGAGGATCATCCTGTTGCCGTTGATCTCGGCCCTGATCAGCGCGATGGTGGCCTGGGCGGTGCTGGTGCGCGCCTGGACGTGGATGACCGGCGGCAGGATCCGCAGGAGCCTGGCGGTTTCCGGTTCGCAGGTGAAACCCGCGCCGAGCAACGTCGTGTCGTGGCCCTCGCCGACGCGTCCGACGTCGCGGTGCGTGCCGTCCTCGTGGTCGTAGATCGGGGCCGCGAACACCGACGGCGTGTCCGGGTCGCTCGCGATGCGGTACGGGCGGTGCCCGGCGATGACGTAGCAGTCGCCCTGCTCGGCCCAGAAGCTCTCGTCGCCCACCGTGATGTGCGCGCGGCCCTCGACGACGACCTCGACGCGCAGGTCCAGCCGCCCGACGAAGTGCAGCGCCCACCGGCCGCCCGCGTGCAGTGGCGTCGCGACGGCCCAGTTCACGCTCAGCGTCGACAGGACGTGCTCGAGCGGGTTCACGAAGCTCGGACTCTCCCGACAGAACGGCGGACTCTCGACGATGTCGCGGCGGATCTTGCCTGGTTAGCGTACGCCGAACCGACTGACGAGGAGATCTTGATGGACCGCGGGAACCTGTTGCTCGTGCACGGCGCCTGGCACGGCTCGTGGTGCTGGGAGTTGCTGATCCCCGAGCTGGAGGCGCGGGGCTGGACGCCGTCGGTGGTCGATCTGCCGAGCGCGTCCGGGTCGCCGGCGGCCGGTGTGCGCGAGGACGCCGAGGCGGTGCGGGAGGCGTTGCTGGCGCTGGACGGGCCGGTGACCGTGCTGGCCCACTCGTACGCGGGCGTGCCTGTCGGGGAGGTCGCGGCATCCGTGCCCTCGGTCGAGCGGCTGGTGTACCTGGCGGCGCACATGCTGGAGCCGGGCGAGGCCGTCGTGACGCCGCTGGGCGGCCCCTGGTACGAGCCGGGGACGAAGATGCTCGACGTGCCGGAACCCGCGCGCGGACTGCTGTTCGCCGACGTGCCGGACGAGCGGGCCGAGTGGGCCGTCTCGCGGTTGCGGCCGCAGAGCGCGCGGGTGTTCGAGGACGCGGTGACGGCGGCGGCGTGGCAGACGGTGCCGACGTTGTCGGTCGTGTGCGCGGACGACGTGATCCTCCCGCCGGTGTTCGCGGACCGGCTCCGGGCGGGTGACGTGGTCACCTTGCCAGGGGCGCATTCGCCGTTCCTGTCGCGGCCGGCCGAACTGGCCGAGCTGATCCGCGCCCAGGGGTAGCCCGGCTGGGGCCGGAGGGAGGGCGCCGGGCTACCCGCGGCAGGGCGGCGTGGCTACATGCCGCCGTGGTCCTTGACGACCCGGCGGGTCGCGGCGAAGAGCATTCCGATGTTGACCGACTTCGGGCACACGACGACGGCGACGACGTCCGCGTTGTGGTTGTTGCGGACGAACAGGTGCGTGAGGTTGCTGCTGTTGACCAGGACTTCCTGGAAGTAGTGCTCGGCGCTCGCGATGCCGCGCCGTTCCTTGAAGATGTCCTCGATCATGGTCACCGTGCGGCCCTGGAAGAGGTCGAGGGTCGCTCCCGCGAGCAGGTCCAGCACCTCGGACGGGTGGCTCTCGGTCGTCTCGAACGAGAGCAGCATGCCGGTGGCCATGTCGACGACGCCGGCGGCCACACAGCCGGGAACCTCCTGCCGCAGGTGTCTGATCATCGCGGCCATCTGGTCGGACATCGCCATCTGGGGCTTCGTCATTTCACACTTCTTTTCAGGCGGGTTTCAGGCGGTTTCAGGCGGCGGTGAGAATGGAGTTGATGCGTTCTATCGCGGGCTGCGACTCCTGGTGCAGACGGGTCACGTTGAGCCCTTCGTCGCCGAAGACGACCATCAGGGCCAACGTGCCGACGGCGTACACGGCCAGGCAGCCGCCGCTGCTGTAGACGACGGTTTGCCGGAATGCGCCGTGGCCTGCCACCTCGCTCGTGCGGCGGGCTATTCCGAGATCTGCGGCGGCCAATGCGCAAATGCCCTCGGCGTCGATGTCGTCGGACGTGTCCGCCATGATGAGCAGGCCGTCGTTCGCGGCGAGCAGGGTGTCCGTCACGCCGGCCACTCGTTCGCGCAGCCCGTTCAGTTCGGCGGCCAGCACGTCGCGGTTCAAAGCTGTTTCCTCTCTGGTTGTCTGAACAGTTTCGGTAACAGTTGGCGCCTCAACGACCGGGGTAGCGGCTCGTCGTCGCCGTCCGCGCCGGTCTCGGGGACCGGCGCCGGTCTCTGGGGGTTGCGGGGCCTCAGCGGCATCAGGGGCTCGGCGGCGGGCGTCGTGACGGTGGTGCCTGGCACGACCATCAGCAGGCCCTCGCCGACCATCCGGCAGACCTCGATCGTCACGGAGTAGACGCTGCGGCCGCAGACGAAGGCGAGGTCGCGGGCGCAGCGCCGGCCCGTGGCGTGGGTGAGGACGTCCGCCCGGACCGCGCTGTGCTCGCGCAGTTCTGCCTCGCGCGTGGGGGCGACGCGTTCGCGGTGGGGTGAGAGCGGGCAGGGCAGCGCGTACAGCGAGGTGAGCCGGCGTGACGTCTCCTGGAGCAGGCGGACGGGTTCGACGCCGGTGCTCATCGGGACCGCGACGTCGTGCACGTCGCCGGTGAGCACGCACTCCTCGATCTCGCCGGCGACTGCGGAGAACGCGGCGTCCTGCGTCGCCATCATCGCGACGACGTGCAAAGCGGTCGTGCCGACGTTCTCGCGGGAAGCGGCCGCGGCGGACTCGCTGATTCGCCCGGAACGCAACAACAACGTGTCCGGCCCTGGCGCACCCGCGCTTTCGACGGAGATGATCCAACCGTTTCGCAGGTGAATTCTTCCGCCAGGATTTCCGGTGATGTGCAGCGTTCCCGTGGCGCGGGCGGCCTCACGTGCGGTCAATGCGCCCGCGAGCAGATCGAAGGACAACTGCGTGCTGCTTCTCAGGGTTGTCACCCGCATTTCCTAGAACAGGCCTTCACACTTCCAGACCGTTCATCCTTGTTGCTGAGGTGACGGTTTGTCGCCACTTTTCACTCGATCGAGTGAAAAGTAAAGCTGATATATCTATTGTGGATACATCGGGTTCGACGCGGAGTTTTCCTCGCCGAACATGAGAATGATTCCGAAGGTGGTCGGCATCAGGACTTTCACGCATTCGAGCGCGATGCGCACGAGCCGCCCGATGCCGAGGCCCGGCGGCAGCGTGATGCCGGCGCGCGGAACTTCAGCGCCGCCTCGTCAGGGCTGGGCGGGCGGCGCTATCACCTCCACCTCCTGGGCGCGGTTCCCGGTGGCGTTGTGGTGGTGGATCACCAGCAGTCCGTCAACACGAGCCGCGTTCTCGTCGCGGTGGATCGTGAACCGGGTGCCTTCCCGTACCGGGTGGGCCAATGCCGCTCCCTCGGGGCCGTCCACCCACAGCCCGGGCTTGAGCACGTCGAACGACGCCCACTCCGTCATGCCGTCGATCTGCCATTCGCCGTTCATCCACGTCTCGGGCATGCCGTGCTCGCCCTGCATGGAGACCCGGTAGGAGATCCGGCCCGATCGGCTGAAGCCCGGAAAGATGCTGAGCTCCTTCAGCGGTACGACCAGCACGATCACGTTGGTGTCGAACACGTTCGTGTCCACCGTGCCGTAGACGGAGTTGGCGGGGCTCACGGACTCGTACCACCCGAACCTGGTCTTTCGCTGGAGGGTCAGGACATCAGTTCCCTCTTCGTACAGCAGGTTGTAGGTGAAGTCGGCCTGCTGGTCGTTGTTCCTGTCGATCTCGAGCCGCGGCACGATGTTGGTGCCGATGTTCCTCCAGTTCTCGTACGTCACAATGCCGAACGCGACCACGGCCGTGGAGTGGATACCGCCGTTCGGATCTTCTGGTGCGGTCGACGTGACACCGACGAACCGCAGGTCGCCCGGCCGGGCGCTCGGCGCCTTGACGCACCCCTGGGTGACCTCCGCCGAGCAGTCCGGCAGCCGGTCGCTCCAGATCGTGTTGCTGAACACGCTCAGCCGGGACTGGTATCGCTCGACGCCCTCACCCTGGTCGAGGCCTGTGCCGGACACGCGCACACTTTCCTCGTGCGCGCCGGCGCCGAACAACACCGTCGATCCGGTGCGCATAGCGGCGACGGGCTTCGGAGCCGCGTACACCGGAACCCGCAGCGCCGGACCCGCCGGGTCCGCGGGGGTGAACACGACGCGGCCGGACGCTTCGGCCAGGAACTGCTCCTTGTCGTCCGCGCTGTCCTTGCCGGGATCCCGCACCTTGCGCAGCGCGCCCGGATCGTCGATCTCCAGCGTCACCTCCACCTGGGCGGTCCCCCGCGGGGTCAGCCGCACCTCGGAGGGCGAGACGGAGAACCGGACGCCGGGCAGGTCACCCGCCGGCAGGTACGAGGCGGTCACGCGGGTCGGCTGGACTCCCTTGTTGACCAGCTTGATCTGCTTGCGCAGCGTCGTGCTCCCCGCGACCTCGACCGTCTCGAACGTGACGCCCGCTGCGGCGGGATCGGCCGCGTTGAAGGCGAGCACCTTGGTCTCCAGTGCGGCCTCGGCGTCCACCAGGCCGGAGCCCACCCGCACGGGGCTGAGCACCTTGCCGTCGGCGGTTCCCGCCGATCCGGCGAGATCGGTGTTCGCGGTGTTCATCAGCGCCGCCTTGACCTCCTGCGGCGTCCAGTCAGGGTGTTCCTGCCGGACGAGCGCCGCCATACCCGCGACGTGCGGCGCCGCCTGGGAGGTGCCGGACAGCGCGCGGCTCCCGGTGCCGGTGCCCGAGTCGGCGGACACGACGAGGTTGCCCGGCGCCGTGAGGTCCGGTTTCAGCACGGGGCCGCGCCACCCGCGAGACGAAGACGTGCTGGCCGTGTGCGCGGGAGCCTTCGAGCGAAGATCGCCGTTGGCGACGGAGATCGCCTCGGTGCCGGTGCCGTAGCCGCCCGTGATGTCGTAGTGATCCCCTTCGTTGCCGGCGGAGCTGACGACCACGACGCCGTGCTTCGTCACCTCGCGGACGAGCCGGACATCCGAGTCGTCCGGATTGCCGTAGCTCGACCCCAGCGAGAGGTTGATGACGTCGACCCGGTCGCTGAAGTCCCCGTCCTCGTCGGGGTCGAGTGCCCGGTCCACCGCCAGCTTGACGGGGGTCACCATCTTGGCGCCGTTGCAGGGGAAGACCTTGTAGAGGTACAGCAACGCCTTCGGGGCGGCACCGGGACCGATCTTCATCGCCCCCAGCTGTTCGGCGGTGAGCTGGTCGTAGTCACCGGTGAACGTCTTGCCGTCGGCGTCGACCCCGAACCCCGCCGCGATTCCCGCGACATGGGTGCCGTGTGCGTCGAACCTGCTGTCGTCGTTCACATCATCGGGCCCGTAGTCGTCACACGAGAGTGGGTTCGGGTCCTGTTTCGTCTCGTCCTTCACGTCGCCGGAGAAGTCCCATCCGCCGACCACCTTCGCGGTCGGGAACGCGGGGTCCGCCTTGGTGCGGTCGACGGCCTCGTAGGCCTCTTTCGTGCCGGGACCCCCGAAGTCGGCGTGGGTGTAGTCGAAGCCGGTGTCGATGACCGCGATGCGGATGTCCTCGCCGTGGCGGCCGTGGGGCGGCCGCCACGCGTCCAGCACCTTGGTCCATTGGACTTCGTCGCTGTTGGTGGGCAGGGCAAGGGCGCGGACCTCCTCCACGGACTTCACGCCAGGGCGCTTGGCGAGTGCGGCGGCGGTGGGCCGGCTGGTGCGCAGCTGGACACCGGGAACGGCGTTGTGGGTGCGGCCGATCTCCTCGACGCGCAGGCCGCTCAGCACGGCGTCGATGGTGGAGTTGCTCTGCTTCTCCGCTCGGAGCGCTGCCTGTTTCGCCACGCCTGCGTCGCGGCCGAGACTTCGCGTCGAGTCGAACGCCTCGACACCGGGGGTTCCGTCCACCTCCACGAACACGGTGACGTCCTCACCTGGCTGCGCGTGGGCGGGGCTCAGCCCGCCGCACACGAGCGTGATCGTGAGCGGTATCGCGGCGGCGCGACGAAATCTCCTGGTCATCAGGGGCCTCCCCGTCGGATCTGTCCTAATCGGACCTACCGGAGGCCTGCGGACGCCGCAAACGCAACGTACTTTCGGGTGCGGCCCCGCGAGCCGGGACCGGCTGCGGACAGGACGCTCGCCGAAGACGGTGGGCACGGCCTGTGGTTATCTTGACGGGGTGCTCCTCGATCAGGTCTCCAAGCGGTACGGGCGTGGGCCCTGGGTGCTGCGCGACCTCACCCTGGAAGTCTCCGGGCTGGTGGTGCTGACCGGCGCGAACGGCACGGGCAAGTCGACGCTGCTCAAGATCGCGGCCGGGGTGCTCAAGCCGTCGTCCGGGCGCGTGGTCCGGCCCGCGTCCGTCGGCTATGTGCCGGAGCGGTTCCCTTCTGACGTCAAGATGTCCGCTTCGTCGTACTTGGCGCACATGGGCCGGGTTCGCCGGGCTGCCGCCAAGGATGTGCTGGAACGGCTGGGGTTCGTCGGGTCTCTGACGGCGCCGATGGCGGAGCTGTCCAAGGGCAACGCGCAGAAGGTCGCGCTGGCGCAGGCGTTTCTGGCCACCGACCTGCTGGTGCTGGACGAACCGTGGACCGGGCTCGATCCCGAGGCCGCCGCCGAGCTGTGCGTGATGCTGGAGGGGCGGACGGCGTTGGTGTCCGATCACGAGGGCCACCTCGCGTCGGCCACGCGGGTGGACCTCGCCGGTGGACACGTGACGATCGAGCTCAGCCGCGTGGTGGGGCTCGACGCGCTGGAGGCGTTGGAAGGCGTGCAGTCGGTGTTGTCGCGGGGGTCGTCGGCGCGGGTGGTGGTGGCGCCGGACCGGAGCGACCAGGTGCTGGCCGAGGCGTTGCGGCTCGGCTGTTCGGTGCGGAGCGTGCGGTGATCTCCCTGGTGCGGTACCTCGCGGCTGATGTCTTTCGCGGGCAGCGGTTTCTGGCCCCGCTGCTGGTGTTCCTCGGTGTGATGGGGATGTTGTTCGCGTACGACCCCGGTCCGCAGCTGTCGGCCTACTCGGGTTCTGCCGCGTTGATCTACCCGATCTGCGCGTGGCTCGCCGTGGTGGTGGCGACGTCCGAGGACGTGGTGCGGCGGGAGATCACGGTCGTGTCGGCGGGTGGCTGGTCTCGCGTCCTGTCCGCCGTGGCCGTGACGACCGTGTTGTTCGGGCTCGGTGTCGCGGTGGTGGCGACGGTGTGGGCGGTGGTCGCGAGTCCGCGCCCGTACACGTTCGGTGAGTTCTTGGCCGGCCTTGGCGCGCACGGTGTGTGTGCGCTGCTTGGCGCTGGGGTCGGGTTGTTGTTCGCGCGGCCAGTCTTCGACGCGATCGGGCGCACGGTGTTGGCCGTGTTCGCCGTCGTGGTGTTCACCTATCCGCTGGGGCGCTGGACGCCGCTCGGGTGGGTGCTGGACGTGTTGGGGCACAACCAGTTCTCGCTCGCGGTGCTGTGGGCCGGGGTGTGCGGGGCCGTGCTGGTGTCGGGTGCTGTGGTGCTGGGTGTGCGGCGGGTTTGATGCGGGTCAACGTTCTCGGGCCGTTGCAGGTCCTCGTCTCCGGAGCTCCGGTCGAGGTGCGGGGCAAGCGGCTGCGGTGGTTGTTGCTGCGGCTCGCCATGGAACCCGGCCGGGTGGTTGCCTCGGAGCGGCTGATCGCGGACTTGTGGGCCGACGAACTGCCTGTTGACGGTCTCGCGGCGTTGCAGTCGTTGGTGTCGCGGTTGCGACGGGCTGTCGGCTCGTCGGCGGTGTCGTCGCACGCGTCGGGGTATCGGCTGGAGGCATCGACCGACGTCGAGGAGTTCGTGCGGACGCGTTCTGCCGCGTTGTGGCGGGGGGCTGCGTTCGAGGACGCGCCGTTCGCCGTCGACGAGGGTGTGCGGCTGGCGTTGCTGCGGGACGACCTGGCCGGGCTGGAGGCGTTGGCCGCGGCGCATCCGTTGCGGGAGGACGTCGCGGCTCGGCTGATGCTGGCTCTGCACGCGGCTGGGCGGCGTTCGGATGCGTTGGACGTTTTCGCTCGGGTTCGGGCCGCGCTGGCTGATGAGCTCGGCGTGGATCCTTCGGAGGTGCTGGCTTCCGCGCACGCGACCGTGCTGCGGGAGCGGTCGGTCCGGGGGAATCTGCCTGCTGCCGTCGGGTCGTTCGTGGGGCGTGAGGCTGATCTTTCGCGGTTGGCGTCGTTGTTGCGGGACAACCGGTTGGTGACCTTGACCGGGTTCGGCGGGGTGGGGAAGACGCGGCTGGCGCTGACCTACGCGGCTTCGGTTTCGTCGGCTTGGTTCGTCGAGCTGGACTCCGCTGCTGATCCGCTCGCGGCTTTGGACGCGGCGTTGGGGCCGAATCCGTTGGCCGCATCGGTGTTCTCGCGGCTCGGGTCGTCGCTGGTGGTGCTGGACAACTGCGAGCACGTGGTGTCCTCGGCGGCCGGGCTGTGCGTCGAGATGCTGGCTTCCGCTCCGGATGTCCGTGTGCTGGCGACTTCGCGGGAGCCGTTGGGGATTCCGGGTGAGGTCGTGCATCCGGTGTCGCCGTTGGATCTCGACCACGCGATGCGGTTGTTCTCCGCCAGGGTCGGGTCGGCGGTGGATCTTGTTGTGGTGCGGCGGCTCTGTGAGGCTCTGGACGGGATTCCGCTGGCGCTGGAGCTGGCGGCGGCGCGGGCCCGGTCGTTGTCGGCTGCTCAGCTCGAGGCTCGGGTGGAGAGTCGGCTGCGGTTGCTGGACCGGGGCCCGCGGACGGGGCCGGCGCGGCATCGGACGTTGCGGGCGGTGATCGACTGGAGCTGGGAGCTGCTCGGCTCCGCTGAGCGGTTGTTGCTGGCGCGACTCGGGGTTTTCGTGGGCGGGGCGACGGCTGCGGCGGTGCACGCGGTGTGCGGGGCAGGCTTGCGCAGGGGTACCCCCTTGCCGGGAACCCCTGCATCTCAACGTACTCAGGACCCCCGACAAGATCAGGATCTGTGGGACACCGAGGACCTGCTGGCCGCGCTCGTCGAGAAGTCGCTGGTGGTCAGGACGGGGGAGCGGTACCGGCTGCTGGAGACGGTGCGTGAGTACGCGCTAGAACAGGGCCAGACGGATCCCGCTGGGCACGCGGCGTACTACGTGGCGCTGGCCGAGCAGAACGAGCCGTTGCTGCGGGGGCCGTACCAGCTCGAGGCGCTCAAGGTCTTCGACGCGGAACGTGCCAACCTCGACGCCGCCCAGACGTGGGCGGTGCGGCATGACCCGGAGATCGCGCGGCGGATGATGGCGGCGCGGACCTGGCACCTGCTGGTGATGACCAAGCGGTTCGACGAGATCCGGCGGTGGGCGCCGCTCACGCCGGACGACCCGCTGTCGGACGTGCTGGTCTCGTTGGGCACGCCGGGAGCTGTCGCGGCGGCCGAGCGGTTGTGGGAGGCGGACATGCCCACGGCGCTGTGCGCGTTGATGCTGACCAGCGGGCAGGTGTGGGGTGAGGCCCAGCTCGGGGACCGGCTCACGGCGTTGGCGGATCGGCTGGAGCAGTCCGAGGACGAGTGGATGCGGGCGTTCTCGGCGCTCATCCGGGGTGTGGTGGCGGGTGAGTTCAGCGACGGGGCGGCACCGGAGGCCGAGGCGGCGTACCGGCGGGCGCTGGACAGGTTCAGACGGGTCGGCGACCGGTGGGCCGTGGTGTTCGGGCTGTCGTGCCTGGTCATGGTCCTGATCAACCGCGGGGCGTTCGCCGAGGGCTTCAGGGCCGTGTCCGAGGCCCGGCAGGTGGCGGCCGAGCTCGGGGATCCCGAGGCGGTGCTGGTGCCGGTGTCGGTGCTGGTGCAGACCGCGCGCATCAAGATCCGGATCGGCGATCTCGACGGTGCTCGTGAGGACCTGGATCTGGTGCCGGTGTCGCGGGTCGACCTCGATCAGGCACGGGTCTCGCAGGTCCGCGGCGAGCTGGCGTACTTCGAAGGCGACTTCCAGGAAGCCGTCCGGCTCTACCGGCAGGCGCTCGACGTCACCGAGGACTCGCCCGCCAGTCAGTTCCGGGCGACCGTCCACGCCGGACTCGGGCTGGCGCTGACCCGGCTCGGAAACCTGAAGGCGGCGGGCGAGGAGCACGGGAAAGCGCTCGACACCGTCAGGAAGAGCGCCGACGGGCCGGCGCGCGCGATGGTGCTGGAGTGGTACGCGGACTGGCTGGTCGCCCAGGGCGACCCCCGCAGTGCGGGAGAAGCCCTGGACGAGGCGGAGAAGTTACGCGGCGGCCCCAGCAGCGACCCGTCGGTGGTGCAGCTGCGTGACCGGGTTCGCGCCGAAGTAGGCGTCGATGGCTGAGCGGCCGATCGCGGCGACGTAGCCGTCCGGGCGGACCAGCACCGGGCCGTCGGGGAGGTCGAGCGTCACGAAGTCCGGGCCCCGCAACAGATCGAAGATCCGGCCCTCGGCGAGGAGGCCGTCGGGCATGCGGTCGCCGGGCTGCAGACCGGGGCCGTCCGACGTCCGGTACGACAGCGAGAGCTGCAGGGTCTGGTCGTCGCGCTTCTCGAACGGGTTGCCGGACGTCATGATCTCGGTCGTCATGCCCAGCAGCCACTCCGCGACGGGCTTGCGCTCGGACTCGTAGGTGTCGAGCAGGGTCTCCATCGCGAGCTTCCAGCCGAGGTTGTAGGCGTCCTGGATGCCCGTGTTCATGCCCTGCGCTCCGGCGGGGGAGTGGACGTGCGCCGAGTCGCCGGCCAGGAAGACGCGGCCGACGCGGAAGCGGTCCACCATGCGGATGTTGGTGCGGAACAACGACATCCACGTCGCCTCGTGCAGCACGACGTCGGCGAGGCCCGTGCGCTCGCGGACGATCTGCCGGTAGAGCTCCAGCGACGGTTCGCCGTCTCCGGTCGCCTGGAACTGGTAGAGGTCCGTGCCGGGCAACGGGCAGAGGCCGAGCCACTGGCCGTCGTCGGTGGACCAGCCGTGCCAGAACTCGCGGTCCAGGCCCGAGACGCGGACGTCGCCGATGAGCATGCGCTGGTCCTCCCACGTCTCGCCGACGAACTGCACGCCGAGACGCTTGCGCACGAACGACTTCCCGCCGTCGCAGCCGACCAGGTAGGCAGCCCGGACGGTCTCGTCGCCCACCACCGCGGTCACGCCGTCGAAGTCCTGCGAGAACGAGGTCAGCGGCATCCCGTACTCGACAGGCTGAGGCAGCGCGTCGCGGAGGATCTGCTCGACCCGGAACTGCGGGATCAGCATGGTGCTGCCGTACGGGCGGTCCTCGGTGTTCTCGCGGCCCTCGTGCATGTCCCACTCGCGCAGCACTTCGCGGCCTTTGTAGTGCCGGTGCCGCATGTGGAACCGGCCGGACGCCAGCACCGGCTCGATCACGCCCAGGTCGTGGAAGACCTCCATCGAGCGCGGCTGCAGGCCCTTGCCGCGCGACCCGGCGAACGGGGCGGGCGCCGCGTCGACGATGCGGAACGGGACGCCGCGGCGGGCGAGGTCGAGGGCCAGGGTGAGGCCGGTCGCGCCGGCACCGATGATCAGAACCTGTGTGTCCATGAGCGAAGATTCCGCCCGTGAACTGCCACGGCCCTGTCACCGCGCTGTTGCGCCGTGACAGGGCCGCGTGAACTGCGAGAACTTACTTCTTGAGCAGCTCGATCAGCGCGTCGACGTCCTTGGGCTCGAAGCCGCGGAACACCGTCAGCGCCAGCTCGTAGTACGAGCGGACCGGGCTCACGTACCACTTGCCGTCGACCTTGGTCGCGACCACGCCGACACCGGTCTTCATGACCGACGCGGCGACCCGGCCGATGACCTCGACGGCGGCGGCCGGGATCTTGCCGCCGCCCTGCTGCTGCATGAGCTGCGTGATCTCGTCCGCGCACAGCTTCTGCGCACCCTGGCCGGGAACCGTGGCGGAGTAGCAGTCACCGTCGCGGACGACCGTGACGGTCTCGCCCTCGGCGGTCACCGACAGCTTCTTGATCGTGACCTGCTTGCCGCCGGTCACGTCCTTGACGTCGGTCTCCAGCTCGTTCAGCTTGGCACCGGTCGGGCCCATCTTGCCCGCCTGCTCCAGCAGCAACGGGCCGAGGTCCTGCAGCACACCGGCCTCGTCCGGCGGCAGCAGCGAGATGACCGTCTTCAGGTCACCGTCCATCGCCGCGGTGACGAGCTGCTTGGCCGCGTCCTGCGCCGAACCCGCGCCCTGCGGCGCGAAACCCTGCTGCGGCCACTTGAGCTTCTCCTCCTCCAGCGCGACGTTCGCGATGGTGTAGAAGGCGCTCGGGTACCACTCCTTGCCGACCTTGATCGTCGCGATGCCGATCGGCGTGCCGCGCTTCTGGACCTCCGCGGTGATGTCCCAGGTCTTCGTCTCGGACTTGGTCATGCTGACCTTGTCGCCGATCGCGTCCATCAGCTTGTCGGTCAGCGGCACCTTCGAGATGTCCGAGGTGACCGTGATCTTGCCCTCGACCAGCTTGTTGATGGTGAGGTGGTCGTTGATCTTCTCGGCCTTGGCCTCGTCGAACTTGATGTTCTCGCTCTTGAACTCGATGCCCGACATCTTGTTCGGGTCGGCGTCCGGCTTGAGGATCTCCAGACGCTTCATCTCCTTCGTCATCGAGTCCAGGTAGTCCTTCGACAACGCGGCCTCTGCGGGCGCCAGCGACGCGGTGATGCCGACGACGTCACCGCTGCCGAGCTGCTCGATGAGGTTCTTCGCCGCGACGGCCGGGGTGTCCTGGCCCGCGTTCGCCGCCGGGTCGGACTTCTTCAGCGCGAAGAACGTGACAGCGCCGCCCACGAGCAGCAGCACGGCGACCACGGCCGTGATGACCAGGCCGGTGCGCTTCTTCTTCGGCGGCTCGCCGCCCATCGGGGCGTAGCCGTACGGCTGCTGGTCGAAGCCCTGCTGCGGAAAGCCCTGCGGACCCGTCTGCGGGTAGCCCTGCTGCGGGAAACCCTGCGGCCCGGTCTGCGGGTGGCCCTGCTGGGGGAACCCCTGCGGCCCGGTCTGGGGCGGACCCTGCTGGTAGCCGCCCTGCTGGTAGCCGCCCTGCTGCGGGTACCCACCCGGCTGCTGGGGCTGCTGCGGGTAGCCGCCCTGCTGGGGGTACCCACCCTGCTGTGGATGGCCGCCCTGCTGCGGGTTGTTCTGCGGCTGCCACTGGCCGCCGCCACCACCTGGGTAGCTCACGGATTCCCTCCCGAAGTAATCACTGCGCTGCGCCTGTTGGAGGTGAGCACCGTGATCGCCCCCACGATCGTCAGTACGGCACCAGCGAGGGTGACGGCCGGTCCGGCGATGCTGATTCCGACCAATGCACCCTTGCTATCCCCTTGGACTGTGGCTAGTAGGGCCACGGTTCCACTGATCGTGCCAAAGAGCAGACCGACGCATGCGGCGATTCGTCGAAAACGGACCACGTAAAGGACCGCGGCGATCATGGCGAGGGGTGTGAGTCCCACCCAGACCGACGTGACGACGCCGCCCGCCACCCCGTCCAGCCCGGCCAGATCACGCAGCGAGAGCACCTCGTAACTGTCCCTCGTGGTCATGCCGGACTTCAGCCACGGCAAGAAGGTTCCGGTGATGGAAGTGATCAGGCCCACTGTCATGATCCCTGCCGCGATGGCGGCTCCCGCTGCGCTGCGCACCCGACTAGTGTGACCCGATGGCCACGGAGGCGTGCACAGCGGCACGGGCGCTGGTCGCGTCCGCGCACCGGATCACCGTGCTGACGGGCGCCGGAGTCTCCACCGATTCGGGCATCCCGGACTTCCGCGGGCCGGACGGGCTGTGGACGCGCGACGCCGACGTGGGACGCGCATCCTCGCTGGAGACCTATCTTTCCGATCCCGAGGCACGCAGGCTCGCCTGGCGGTTGCGGCTCGACAGTCCCGTGTGGACGGCCAAGCCCAACGCCGCGCACAAGGCGTTGGTGGAGCTCGAACGATCAGGGCGGCTGCGCACGGTCGTCACGCAGAACATCGACGGCCTGCACCAGAAAGCGGGCTCGGATCCGCATCGGGTGCTGGAGCTGCACGGCACGTTGCACGCCACCGTGTGCCTCGGATGTGGTGCCACGGGCCCGATGCGCGAGGCGTTGAAGCGGGTCGCGGACGGAGATCCCGAACCGGAATGCCTGCGGTGCGGCGGAATCCTCAAGTCCGCCACGATCTCGTTCGGGCAGGAGCTCGACGGCGAGGTGCTGCGCCGCGCCCGGCTCGCCGCGCTGGACTGCGATGTGCTGCTCGTGGCCGGCACGTCGCTCTCCGTGCAACCCGCGGCCGGGCTCGTACCGCTGGCCGCGCGCGCCGGTGCCCAAGTGATCATCTGCAACGCCGAACCGACGCCGTACGACTCGCTCGCGGCCGTCGTGCTGCACGAACCCGTCGGCGAGGTGCTTCCCGATCTCAGTTCGGTTCCTCCATCCGGGGGAGCGCGATTCTCGTCCTGGGGAGATCCGAGCACCTGGTCGTAGGGTCGGACCATGCGCGTACCGCTGATCACCACGGACTTCCTGGACCGGGCGTCGTTCGCGTTCGGAGCGACGACCGCGACCATCGACGAACCCGACCAGCCCGCCAAGCCGGTCGAGACGACGACGTACGCGGAGATGGCGACCCGTGTACGCGCGTGGCAGGCCGGGTTCGACGCTCTGGGCGTCGGCGAGGGCGAACGGGTCGCCGTCGTCAGCCACAACTCGGCGCGGATGCTGGAGCTGCTGCACGCGCTGCCCGGCAGCGGGCGGATCTGCGTGCCGGTGAACTTCCGCCTGCGACCCGACGAGGTGAAGTACATCGTCGAGCACAGCGGTGCCTCGGCGTTGTTCGTCGACCCCGAGTTGCAACTGGACGACGTGGTGGCACGGCACCGGTTCACGCTCGGTGAGGAGTCCGAGTCGCTGCTGCGGTTCGATGTGGAGCCACGGCCGTGGAGCGCGCCCTCGGAGGACGCGACCGCCACGATCAACTACACGTCCGGCACCACCGCGCGGCCCAAGGGCGTGCAGCTCACGCACCGCAACATCTGGCTGAACGCGGTCACGTTCGCGATGCACACGCGGGCGTGGGAGGGCGACGTGTACATGCACGTGCTGCCGATGTTCCACTGCAACGGCTGGGGAATGCCGTTCGGGCTCGCGGGTCTGGGCGTGCCGCAGGTGGTGCTGCGCAAGGTCGACGGCGCTGAGATCCTGCGTCGTGTGCGCGACCACGGCGTCACGCTGATGTGCGGCGCACCGGCCGTGTGGAACGCCGTGCTGGAGGCCGCTCAGTCGTGGGACGGCGAGATTCCCGGCCGTGACCGCGTACGGATCGTGTGTGCCGGTGCGCCGCCGCCCTCGCGCACGATCCAGCGCGTGACCGAGGAGCTCGGGTGGGAGTTCCTGCAGATCTACGGCCTGACCGAGACGGCGCCGCTGCTCACCTTCAACCGCGCCCAGCCGGGCCCGTCGGGTGAGGAGAAGGCGAAGAAGCAGTCGCGGGCGGGCGCTCCGGCGTTGGGCGCGCAGCTGCGGATCTCGCCGGACGGCGAGGTGCTCGCGCGGTCGAACGTCGTGATGGAGGGCTACTGGGAGAACCCGGCGGCGACGTCGGACGCCATCGAGGACGGCTGGTTCCGCACCGGCGACGGCGGCTTCTTCGACGACGAGGGCTACCTGACGATCTCGGACCGCAAGAAGGACGTGATCATCACCGGCGGCGAGAACGTGTCGTCGATCGAGGTCGAGGACTGCCTGTTCTCGCACCCGGCCGTCGCCGAGGTCGCGGTGATCGGGGTGCCCCACGAGAAGTGGGGTGAAACGATCAAGGCGTTGGTCGTCCGGTCCGGGGACGTCACCGAAGCCGAGCTGATCAAGCACTGCAAGGAGCGGCTCGCCGGCTACAAGGCGCCGACGTCCGTGGAGTTCCGCGACTCGATCCCGCGCACGGCGACCGGCAAGATCCAGAAGTTCAAGCTGCGCGAGCCGTACTGGACTGGGCGAGACCGAGGAGTCAACTAGTCCGGTCTGGCGACACGCCGGACTCCGATCGTCCCAAAAGGACTACCACGCGTGTTCCACTGTGACACGTGTGGTTGACGGTGCGTTAGTTCCAGATGCGCCGAATGAGTCTGATTGGTCTAATGCGGTCGGAGGTGATGTCCGGTGTTGACACGACTCTCCGCCGTGTTGGTGTTGATGTTGGCCGTCTTGACCGGGACGGCCGAAGCCGCTGTGCCGCCGCCTCCGCCGAACCCGAGCGACTCGGAGATCTCGGCGTCGCGGGCGGAAGCGGACGCGAAGGCCGCCCGCGTGGGCGAGCTGACCGGCAGGCTCACCCAGGCCGAGTCGCGCCTGCAGGAGCTGCTCGACGACGTCTCGTACAAGCGCGAGCTCGCCAACAAGGCGCGCGTCGACCTGGAGACGGCGATCTCTGAGGCCGACGCCGCCCGTCGTGAGGCCACGGCCGCGCGCGTGCAGGCCGACGCGGCTTCCGCTGCCGTCGAACGGAGTCGTCGTGAGCTGGACGAGTTCGCTGCGGCTTCGTACGCGCAGGGCAGCACCGTCGGCTCGTTCTCCGCGTACATCGGCGCGAAGTCGCCCGAGGACCTGCTGGCGCGCGCCCAGCTGCTGGAGGCCGTGTCGTCGGCCGGGCTGAACCGGCTGGACCAGGTGACCCGCGACCAGGGCACCGCCGCGAACCTCGACGCCGCCGCCCGCGCCGCCGTGCAGAGGGCAGAGTCGAAGCAGGCCGCCGCCGACGAGGCCAAGAAGGTCGCGGAGCAGGCGCAGCAGGTGGCCGTCGACGCGCACACCGCCCAGGCCGCCGCGACCTCGGAGCTCCAGTCCAACAAGGACGCTGTCGAACGTGAGCTGGTCGCGGCGCGCGGTGAGGTCAACGGCCTTGAGGCGCAACGACAGCAGTACGACCAGTGGGTCGAGGCGAAGAAGCGCGAAGAAGAAGAGAACGCCCGGCGTGCGGCTGCTGCCGCTGCCGCCGCTGCACCGGCTCCGCAACGTCCGGCTGCTGCTGCTCCCGCGCCGTCAGCTGGTGGCGTGCAGGCGGTCATCAACCGCGCGTTGGCGCAACGCGGTGTCATCTACGCGTGGGGCGGCGGCAACTACAACGGCCCCACTTATGGCGTGCGCGACGGTGGCGTCGCTGATGCCTACGGCGACTACCGCAAGATCGGCTTCGACTGCTCGGGCCTGATGATGTACGCGTTCGCGGGCGTCGGCGTCTACCTGCCGCACTACAGCGGCTACCAGTACAACTCCGGACGCAAGGTGCCGCTGGCGCAGATGGCGCCGGGCGACATGATCTTCTGGGGTCCGGGTGGCGGCACGCACGTGGCGTTGTACCTGGGCGGCGGGATGATGGTCGAGGCGCCGCATTCCGGTGCGGTGGTGCGGATTTCTCCCGTGCGGTACGGCGGCATCATGCCGTACGTGACGCGCATGCTCTGACGACACCGGCAGCCATCGCCTTCAGTGCGTGGTCCTGGCCGGACAGTTGCCCGGCCAGGTGTCGCACGACGTTCGGATCGATCCGGGCCAAGGTCTCGGCCAGATCCCGCCACACGGCGTTGGCGTCGTCGGAGTAAGGGCCCGACGCGACCAGGCGCAGTTCCTGTTGCGCGCGGTTGAGCACGGCTTTCGCGTCGCCGGCATCCCAGACCGCCATGCCGGTGGCGATCTTGACCAGGATCTCGGCGGTCTCGATGCGCGCGTGGTCCTCGTCTCGGTGGATCTCGATGAGGTTCAGCGTCCGCAGCGCCCTGGCCGGATCGAACTCGGCGAACGCCTTGGCGACGCGCATGAAGCGGAACCAGGCGGCCGTGTGGCTCTGGTTCATCGCGAGCGAGCGCACGACGATCTGCTCCGCCTGGGCGGGATCGACCGCTGCCAGGCTGTCGGCGAAGAAGAGGAGGTCCATCGCCGACGCGCCGTCGGTGACCTGCTGGGTGAGCTGCCGGCTGAGCGCGGGATCGAGCTTCACCGCGGCGGCGGCGACCACCCCGAGCACCTTCCTCGTGTTGAGCCGCTTCGCGATCTCCGTCGCGTCCTGCAGCCAGAACTCGGCCTGCTCGCGGTCGGCGACCTCCTTGGTCATCTCGCACAGGGCGTCGACCCGGATGGAGCCGGAGTGGATCCTGGCCGTCACGGCCTCCGCGCGGTAGAGGTCCGTGCCGGCCACCGCGATGGCGAGGCTCTTGCGGCTGAGGTCCTGGCTGTCGTCGCCGGTGCGCCGCCCTCGGAAGTAGTGGTCGAACAGCGCGAACCCGTAGTCGCGACTGACGGTGATGGCCCGTTTGATCCACTCGGAGGAGACGTGGCCGTGCGCCCAATCGTCGGGGGAGATGTCCTGGAGGATGCCGATCGCGTTCGGCGCGTCGACGGCTGCAATCTCGTCCGCGAAGCGGCGCAGCCAGACGAGGCGGAAGACCCGGTCCGGTTCGCTCAGGCTGTTGACCGCCGCTACCCGCACCAGAGGGATGGCGCGGTCAGGTGCGGTGCGGGTACGCAGGAGTGCGACCGCCGCGGACCCCCGGAGGCCGACGTCGTCGGTGCCGGCCAGGATCGGCTCGACCAGCAGCGCCGCGCGTTCCGGGGCGCAGTGGGCGATCGAGCAAGCCAGCGACGTGATGTCCCACCCGGTGGGGGCGGAGCCCAGCACCAGGCCGATCACCTGCTCGCCGCGTTCGGGATCGGTCTCGAAGACGGTTGCCGCGATCTGGACCAGGGCCTCGGTCCTCACCTTCGGCTCGGTGATGGAACTCGCGATGCGCAGTGCCACGTCGACGGACGGTCCGACGGGTGCCGAGTGGATGTGCACGTCGCCGTGGACCGTTCCGATCTGGGTCACCGGGCCGTGCACGGTTCCCGGAACGGTGTTGTGCGCGCGATCCTCCGGCATGCCGCCCAGCATGACATCGCGCTGAAACCCGGTGACCCGTCCGTCGGACAGGCCACCGGGAGACTGATCACGCAGCGGGCAGGCGCAGCGGCACCGACTTCGTGTACTTGCGGCGCAGCCAGTTGTGGTACGGGTGCACGGTCACGCCGTCCGGGCCGCGCACGACGACCTCTTCGAGACACCAGGCGTCACCCTGGTAGTCGAATGCGATGTCGACCGACTGGATCGGGCCCAGTTCCGGCAGGGCGAGGTGGTACGTGTCGACGCGGCCGCGCTCGAACTCCCCGGCCTCGTCGCCGAACGGCTGCCAGGGGCCCGAGATGGTGCCGTTCAGGCGCGCCTCGACCGTGGCGTCCGTGCCCGCGCCAACGATGTTGCAGGTCACGAACTGGACGGTGTACGGCACCGGCGGCGCGGCCTGGGCGGTCGTCGGCGTGATGATGGTGGCGAGCGCCGTGGCCAGGACGCCGGCGATCGCACGAACTGCGAGCTTCATGCTTGGTCCCCCTCCGAGTTGAACCCGGTGGCCCGCCCGGAGGACGGGCCACCGGGAGACCACGTCAGGCAGCGCCCAGGTTGAGCGGGAACGACTTCGAGTACACCCGGCTCAGCCAGTTGTGGTACGGGTGCACCGTCACGCCCTGCGGGCCGCGCACGACGACCTCTTCGAGGCACCAGTGCGAGCTGTCGCCCTTGTTGTCGAACGACAGGTCGATCGAGCGGATCGGGCCGAGGTCGCTCAGCGTGAAGCTGTACGAGTCGGTGTGGCCGCGCTCGCGGTCGTCGCCCGAGTTGTCGAGGTTGTACCAGCCGCCGGAGGCGTTGCCGTTCAGGCGCGCCTCGACCCTCGCGTCGGTACCCGCGTCCTCGACGTTGCAGGTCACGAGGTCGATGGTGTAGACCGCCGGCGCGGCCTGGGCGGACGTCATGCCCATGATCGTGGCGAGTGCGGCGGCCGACATGCCGACGATCGCACGAGCTGCGAGCTTCATGCTGTGGTTCCCCTCTGGGTTGAATCGGTGTTGCTGAGGGGAAAGGTGTCAGCGGGCTGTTGCGCGACTATGTGGAATCGATGTGATCCGCAGGTCAGAGCAGGTTTCTGGTCCAGAGCTGGCCGATCACGTCGTGGCCGAAGCTGTGCTGCGGGGTCTTCTCGGCGAGCTCGAACCCGTGCGCCTCGTAGATCTTCCGCGCCGACGTCAGTCCGTCGACCGTCCACAACACCATGCGCTCGTAGCCGGCGTTCTTGGCGAACTCGATGCACGTTTCGACGAGCTTGTTGCCCACGCCGTGTCCGCGCGCGTTGGGGTGCACGAGCAGCACGCGCAGCTTTGCGGTCGTGTCGTCTTCTCGCACGCAGAGCACGCATCCGACGCGTTCACCGTCCAGTTCGGCGATCCAGGCGGCCTCCCTGGTGTCGTCGTGGTCCACTGCGTAGTCGCCGATGATCTTGGCGACCAGAGCCTCGAACGACGTGTCCCAGTTGTACTCGGACGCGTAGAGCTCGCCGTGTGCCTGGATTACCCAGCCCAGGTCGCCGGGCCGGCCGAGCGGGCGGATCTGCATGGGTTCCCTCCACTGACACGACTGTTTCAGTAATGCGAAGATAGCCCCTATGCCGTCCGCGCGGGAGACCGAACTGCTCGAAGCCGCCTACCGGTACGTGCTCACCCACGGCCTGGCGGACGTGTCGCTGCGTCCGTTGGCGGCGGCCATCGGGTCGAGCACACGGGTGCTGCTCTACCTGTTCGGCAGCAAGGAAGGCCTGGTCAGGGCATTGCTGGCGCGTGCTCGTGCCGACGAGCTGGCGCTGCTCGCCGACATCGGGGCCGGGCCTGGTGTCGCCGCGCGGTTGTGGGAGTGGCTGTCCGCGCCCGCTCATCGGCCGTTGCTGACGTTGTGGCTGGAGGCCTACGCGCGCTCTCTCGTGGAGCCTGACGGGCCGTGGGCGGGTTTCGCGCGCGCGACCGTGCACGACTGGCTGGAGGTGCTGCGCGCTTCTCAGCCCGTTGACGTGCGTGACACGCCTGCGGGGCTCAAAGCGCGCACGCGGGAGCTCGCGTTGCTGCGGGGTGCGTTGCTGGACCTGCTGGCCACCGGCGACGAGGAACGGGTCAGCGCGGCACTGGCGTGAAGCCGAGCGCGGTGAGGAGGCGCTCCGACGGTGTGTTGCCGTCGGTGACCGCGGCGACGACCGGGGCGTTGAGGGCTCGCAGGGAGGCCGCGACGACCGCGGTGCCGAGGCCCTTGTTCTTCCAGTCCGGGTGCGTGATCACGTAGCCGAGCCAGAAGTCGTTGCCGTTCAAGGAGATCAGCGAGGCGGCCACCAGGCCGCCCTGGTCGATCACGAAGCTCGCGTGCGGCACCGCGTTGTGCCGCCAGCTCGCGATCTCGACCGCGCCGTCGCTGTTGCCGCCGAGCTGTTCGTCGATGGTGCCGGCATAGGCGCGTTCCATGAGGTCGGCGAGAGCGACGTCGTCCTCGTCGTTGATGGGTCTCGTGACGTTCGGCAGCTCGGGCAACGGCGCCGGCGCGCGGCGGTACAAGGTCCTCTTCATGCGTTCAGTGTGGTGTGGGACTAGCTTTGCGGCGTGAAGATCGTGGTATTCGGTCCGACTGGAATGGTGGGCCAGGGAGCGGTGCGCGAGGCGCTGCTCGATCCGGCGGTCGACACCGTCGTCACGGTGGCGCGGTCGCAGATGGCCGTGACCGACCCCAAACAGCAGCACGTCCTGCACACGGACTTCGGTGACCTGTCGCCGATCGCCGACCAGCTGGCTGACGCCGACGCCTGCTTCTACTGCATGGGTCTGACGTCGGCGGGTCGCACCGAGGCCGAGTACACGCCCGTGACGCACGACTACGCGCTTGAGGCCGCACGTGCCGTCGGTGGCACGTATGTGTACGTGTCGGGCGAGGGCGCGGACGCCGACAGCAAGACGATGTGGTCGCGTGTGAAGGGCCGCACGGAGAACGAGCTGCTGGCGCTGGACCGGCGGGTGTTCGTGGTGCGGCCGGGGTTCATCCAGCCGCGGCACGGGATCACCTCGCGCACCCGGATCTACCGCTACGTCTACTCGTGGACCGGGTGGCTCATCCCGGTGCTGCGGCGGGTGGCGCCGAAGTTCGTCACGAGCACCGAGGACCTCGGCCGTGCCATGGTGGCGCTGGCCAAGGGAGCCGAGCCGGCGGCGAAGATCCTGCGCAGCGACGAGATCAACCGGCTGGCGCGGTGACGCTCGACGAGGCCGTCCGCGCGTACCAGGAAGACGGCTACGAGGTCACGCACGTCGTCGAGTCGGTCTGCGGCGGGTGCGGCGGCAGGACGTTCCAGGTGCAGGTGACCGAGGAGCAGGCGATGTGCCGGACCTGCCTCGCCTGCGGGCTCGCGGAGTTCATCGCCGACTCGGACGAGCACTGGGACGACGATGACGCGCAGGAGTGCGCCTGCACGTGCGGCGGCGAGGAGTTCACCGCCGCACTCGGGCTGTCGTGCGGCTCGGACGGCGAGGTGCGCTGGGTGACGGTCGGCCTGCGGTGCCTCGCGTGCGGGCTGTCCGGTGTGTACGAGGACTGGAAGATCGACTACCTGCCGAGCGGCCACCTGCTCACGCGGGCTTGAACGCGTCCTCGGTCTTGACCACGCCCGCCGACCGGCCCGGCGCCGTGTGGTTGTCCCAGTAGAGGTTGGTGTGCGCGATGACCTTGTCCGGCGTGGGCGCGCCCCACTCGGACAGGTCCTCCGTCGTGTGCGCGTCGCTCACCAGCAGGGCGTCGTAGCCGCGGACGATCGCGCCGTGCAGGGTCGAGCGGATGCACTCGTCGGTCTGCGCGCCGGACACCACGAGGCTGCCGATGCCCTTGCCCGCCAGCACTTCCTCGAGGTCGGTGTCCTCGAACGAGTCGGCGTAGGTCTTGTGCACCACCGGTTCGCCGTCGGCGAGCTTCAGCTCGGGCACGAACTGCCAGCCGTCGGTGTTCTTGGGCATGTGATCGCTGCTGTGCTGCACCCACACGACGTCGACGCCGGCCGCGCGGGCCTTGTCGACGAGGGTGGCCACGTTGGCAACGACCTCGTCGCGGTTGTGGGCGTGGCCTACGACGCCGTTCTGCACGTCGATCACGAGCAACGCGGTGTTGGGGCGGTTCGCCAGAGTCGTCACGCGCGCCACACTATGCCTCGGGTCTGACAATTTCAGCGAGAGCGCAGGCGGCGCAGCATGCGGGCGTCCTCGAAGCCGACGTTGCGGGCCGCGGTCTCGACCGTGGCGCCCTGGCCGATGAGGTGTTCGGCCCGTTCGACCCTCAGCGCCTGCTGGTACCTCAACGGCGTCATGCCCGTCGCACGGCCGAACAACCGCGTCACGGTGCGTTCGCTGCATCCCGCGACCGTGGCGAGGTCTGTGAGAGAGAGGCGGTCCGTGAGCCGTGACTCGATGACGTCCTGAATGCGGTGCACGGTCTCGTTGATGTGCGACCGGTGCCGCAGCAGCACGCTCGCTTGCTGGTCGTCACCGTTCCTGCGCGCGTAGACGACCATCGTGCGCGCGATGGCCGCAGCAGTGGCGGGTCCATGCCGTGTTGCGACGAGGTTCAGCGCCAGGTCGATGCCGCTCGCGATGCCCGCGGACGTCACGACTCTGTCGTCCTCCACGAACAGAACATCGCGCACGACCCGTGCGTGCGGGTAGCGACGTTCGAGCTCGTCCTGCAGTTCGTGGTGCGTGGTGCAACGTCGGCCATCGAGCAGACCGGCGCGCCCCAGCACGTCCGCACCGGCGCACACACTCGCGACCGTGCCCCCGTTGGCGTGGTGCTGCTGGAGCCACGCCAACGCTCTTGCGCTCAACGGCCCGGTTCCCGCGATCTTCGGCGACCGCCATCCCGGCACGAACACGAGGTCGTGCACGGCGAGCTCCGGCAGCTCCGTCGCCGCGCCCAGCGGTACACCCTGATGGCTGGGCACGGACTCGGAGTCGCCGACGTAGGACAGCTCGTAGCCGCCCACGAGGTCGGCCGCGCTGGAGAACACCTGCGCCGGCCCCGCGAGGTCGAGCAGGTGCACTCCAGGCACGAGGACGAAGACGACTCTGGTCACGATCCGGTCAGCGTAGCGACATCCGAGATCCGCGCGAACCGACCGGCCAGGACGTACTCGGTCCGCTCGATGATCTCCTCGACCCCGAGCACCTTCCCGGTCCGCCAGTGCGGCAGCGGCGTGGTCGCGGTCGCGTCCGTCACGAACGTCATGCCGAACCCGAGATCCGACCCGACCCGCGTGGTCGTCTCGCAGCACTGCTCGGTCCGGATGCCGCTGATCAGCAACTCGCCGACACCCCTCGACGTGAGCGTCTGCTGCAGGTTCGTCGTGGTGAACGCGTTGTGCGAGGTCTTGGTCAGGATCGGCTCGTCGTCCAGCGGCTTGAGCCCGTCGATCAGCCGCACGTGCCCGAGCGCGGGGTCGAACACGTCGCCGCTGCCGGGCTCGGCGTGCAGCACCCACACCACCAGGTCACCGGCGTCACGCGACATGTCGACCAGCTGGTTCACCTTGCCGACGATGTCCGGGTTCGAGGTCTCGGCCCAGTTGGGGCGCTGGCGGAACGACTCCTGCACGTCGATGACGATCAATGCTCGCTTCATGACACCAGCGTGGTCGCCCCGGGCGGGTCGGAACAGGCACGACCAGGCCGCACACCGGACGGATCCGGTCACCGTGCGAAGATCGGGACGTGGACTTACGCGTGCTGGCCGGTGATCCCGCGGACCCGGAGTTCGGCGCTCAGGTGACGGTGTCGGTCGGGTCGGACAGCCTGGACGGGCACGTCGTGCCGTTCGTGAGGGTCACGAAGGAGGAGGTCCGCCGAATCCTCGTGGGACACGCACGCAGCGACGGCACCCGAATCGACGTGGCGGTCCGGGCGGTGTGGAGCGAGAACGGCGGCTGGCACCGGGAGATGTGGTCGGGCGGCGACGTCTCCGAGCTGCTGAAACACCCCGCCCACAGGATCCCTGACGGCAATGTGAACGCCGATGTGGTCATTCCCAAGGCCATCGCCGAGGGGTCGCGGAACACGGTCGCCGAGCTGCGCGGGCTGCGCTACGAGATGGAACGCCAGGTCGCGGACCTGTTGGCGCAGCGCAGGAACACGGCGTTGCGGCTGGTGATGGCCCAGCTCGTCGAGCTGTCGATCGCGTTCAGCCGCGCCCGTGACCAGGCCCGCGACACGCTCCGCGAAGTCAAGGCTCCCGGCGTGAGGCTGCATTGTGAGGCGATGGACGTCGAGCTGGGCGAGGAGATCACGCGGCTGCAGGCGTTGCTGAGCAGCGTGTCGACGTTCGCCGTCGCGCAGGAAGGCGAGGCGCAGCAACGGTTCAACATGCTCGCCGCCGCCGCTGCCGCCGGACTCGGCCTGCCCGCGCTGATCCTGTCGCTCTACGGCGCGGACGCCTACCTGCCGTTCACGTGGGACAAGGCGGGGCGAGCGCTGGGACCGATCGCGGGTGCCCTGGCCCTGGCCGCGGGGATCATCCTCAACCGGATGCCCGGCCGGACCACCGCGAAGCACTACCTGACGGCGCTGGGACTCATCGCCGGACTGATGGGTGTGCTGCTGGTCGCAGGGTTCCTCGCGCCCTAGAGCGGACGGCGGCCCGCGAAGCCCAGATCCGCGCGGTGGTACCAGGTGAGCTCGCGATCGCCCTCCAGCCAGCACAGCAGCACCGGCACGCCGTCCATCTCGGACGGGAAGTCGACCAGCAGCGGCGCGAAGCCCTTCAGCTCGGCCCCGGTCCGCTGCACGGTCTCCATCAGCTCGTCCAGCCGGGCCTGCGCTGCCTTGAACTCCGGCAGGCCGCCCAGTGACGACCCGCCCACGGCCAGTTCGGCGGCGTCGGCGCGCAGGCGGACGATCTCGTCCAGCACCGGCAGCAGCGTGGTGAGTTCGGATCGGGCCTCGGCGAGGGTGAACACGCCACCAAGGCTGGCACAGTGAGCGGAATGACGTGGCGACTGGGTGACCTCACCGTGAACCGGATCGGCTTCGGCGCGATGCGACTGCCCCAGCTCGGGGCCGCGTTCGGCCCGAACTCCACGCCACGTGACCGGGGCCAGGCGATCGAGGTGCTGCGAGAAGCGGTCGCGCTCGGGGTCGACCACATCGACACGGCCGCCTTCTACTTCAGCCGGACGCGGTCGGCCAACGAGCTGATCAACAGCGCGCTGTCGCCGTACCCCGAGGGCCTGGTGATCGTCACGAAGGTCGGGCCGAGCCGGACGCCGCAGGGGGAGTGGCTGCCGCTGGCCACGCCGCGGCAGCTCAGGGGGCAGGTCGAGGAGAACCTGCGGCAGCTCGGGAAGGACCACCTCGACGTCGTGAACCTGCGCACCAGCGGCCTCGACGACGTCACCGAACACTTCGAGCAGCTCGCCGCGCTCCAGCAGGAGGGGCTGATCCGGCACCTCGGGCTGTCGAACGTCAAGAAGCACCACCTCGACCAGGCGCAACGCGTCGCGCCCGTCGTGTGCGTGCAGAACTCGTACGGCCTCGGCCACCACCCCGAGCAGGACGACTTCCTCGGCGTCTGCGGTGAAAGAGGAATCGCGTTCGTGCCGTTCTTCGCGCTCGCCGGGGCGAACAAAGAGGCGGGGACGTCGGCGGAGGACGACGAGGTCAGCGAGATCGCGGCCCGGCACGACGCCTCACCGGCGCAGGTCAGGCTGGCGTGGACGCTCGCGCGAGGGCCGCACGTGCTGGTCATCCCTGGCACGGGCGACCTGGGGCACCTGCGGCAGAACGTCGCGGCGGGCGCGCTCCGGCTCACTCCGGAGGAGCTCACCCGCCTCGACGCCCTGCACCTCGACGAGAGCTGATTGACTGGGCGCATGACCTACGCGGCGATCATCCTCACCGGCGGCAGGGGGGAGCGGCTCGGCGGCGTCGACAAGGCGGCACTGTCCTATCGGGACGCCACGCTGCTCGACCACGTGCTGTCCGTTGTGGACGATGCGAGCGAGATCATCGTTGTGGGGCCGGAAAAAGACATCCCCAACGTCATCTGGGCGCGCGAGGATCCACCCGGCGGCGGCCCGCTCGCGGGTCTGGCGGCGGGACTGAGCAAGACCACCGAGGACTGGGTCGCGGTGCTGGCTGTCGATCAACCCGGCATCACCGAGGACACGATCGCCAGGCTTCTCCAGGCCAAGGGCAACGCTGTGCTGAAGGACGACCGCACGCAGTGGCTGATCGGCGTCTGGAACGCCGCTGAGCTGCGCCGAGCCATCCCCGAAGATCCACGCGACCAGCCGTTGCGCAAAACTCTGCAGCTGCTCGACCCGGTGGAGGTGTCCGCTTTGCCCGGTGAGGCGCGCGACGTCGACACACCGGACGACCTGGACACCCTTCACAGCGGTTGAACAGGCGAGGAGTAAGACTGTTCCACTATCGGTAAACCCTGTTTTGCATGGAGGCCCGCACGTGACCGAGCCCGCCGCCGAGGCAACGCCGAACGCATCGGCGCCCGTCACCCCGGCTCGTGACGCCCAGCTGCTCGAACGCACCGTGTTCGAGGTGAAGCGGGTCATCGTCGGCCAGGACCGGCTCGTCGAGCGGATGCTCGTGGGTCTGCTGGCCAAGGGCCATCTGCTGCTCGAAGGTGTGCCGGGTGTCGCGAAGACGCTCGCCGTCGAGACGTTCGCCCGCGTGGTCGGCGGCTCGTTCAGCCGCGTCCAGTTCACGCCCGACCTGGTGCCCGCCGACATCCTCGGCACCCGCATCTACCGCCAGTCCAGCGAGGCGTTCGACGTCGAGCTCGGCCCCGTCGTCGCGAACTTCGTGCTCGCCGACGAGATCAACCGCGCGCCCGCCAAGGTGCAGTCGGCGATGCTCGAGATCATGGCCGAGCGGCACGTGTCCATCGGTGGCAGGACGTTCCCGATGCCGAACCCGTTCCTGGTGCTGGCGACGCAGAACCCGATCGAGAACGAGGGCGTGTACCCGCTGCCGGAGGCGCAGCGCGACCGGTTCCTGTTCAAGATCCAGGTCGAGTACCCCACGGCCGAGGAAGAGCGCGAGATCGTCTACCGCATGGGCGTCGAGGCGCCCACGCCGAACCAGGTCCTCTCGCCCGAGGAGCTGGTGCGCCTGCAGGGCGTGGCGTCCCGCGTCTTCGTCCACCACGCGCTGGTCGACTACGTGGTGCGTCTCGTGATCGCGACCCGCGCGCCCGGCGAGCACGGTCTCACCGACGTCGCCGGCTGGGTCGCCTACGGTGCCTCGCCGCGTGCGTCGCTCGGCATCATCGCCGCCGCGCGTGGCCTCGCGCTCGTGCGCGGTCGTGACTACGTGCTGCCGCAGGACGTCGTGGACGTCGTTCCGGACGTGCTGCGCCACCGTCTCGTGCTCTCCTACGACGCGCTGGCCGACGGTGTGCCGATCGACCACATCATCACGCGCGTGCTGCAGATCGTGCCGTTGCCGCAGGTGTCGGCCCGTCCGCAGCAGCCGGTTCCGGCTGGTAGGCAGTGAGCCCCAAAGACGCTGCGGCGAAGGCCGGGAAGGAGCGGCCCTCCTGGGCGCCGCCCGTGCTGCGCGGTGTCCAGATGGAGGCCGCGCTGCGCATGCTCGAGCTCGACGTGCGGCGGCGCCTCGACGGACTGCTGCAGGGCAACCACCTCGGCCTCGTGCCTGGTCCGGGTTCCGAGCCGGGTGAGGCACGGGCCTACCAGCCGGGTGACGACGTGCGCCGGATGGACTGGGCGGTCACCGCTCGCACCACCGTGCCGCACATCCGCGAGACGGTCGCCGACCGCGAGCTGGAGACGTGGATGGCGATCGACCTGTCGCCGTCGCTCGACTTCGGCACGGCGGTCTGCGAGAAGCGCGACCTGGCCATCGCCGCGACGGCCGCGGTCGCGCACCTGACGCGCGGTGGCGGCAACCGGATCGGCGCCGCGGTGTCCACCGGTGCCGAGAGCATCCGCATCCCGGCGCGCGGCGGTCTGGCGCACGCTCGGGGCATGATCCGCAAGATCGCCGAGATCCCGCGCGCCGAAGAGGGCACCAGGGGCGACCTGGCGGCGTTGCTGGAGCAGCTGCGCCGTCCGCCACGGCGGCGCGGGTTGATCGTGGTGGTGTCGGACTTCCTCGGCGGCATGGAGTGGCAACGGCCGTTGCGCGCTCTGTCCGCACGGCACGAGCTCGTCGCCATCGAGATCGTCGACCCGCGTGACGTCGACCTGCCCGATGTCGGCACCGTCGTGCTGTCCGACCCGGAGAGCGGGCGGCAGCGCGAGGTCACGGCGTCCGCGTTGCTGCGCAAGGAGTTCAACGCGGCGGCCGCGGAACACCGGGCCGAGGTGGCGGCGGGGCTGCGGCGGGCGGGTGCTGGGCATCTGGTGCTGCGAACCGACTCCGACTGGATCGCGGACACGGTTCGTTTCGTGGTGGCGCGCAAGCGCCGCTGGTCTGGGGGTGTCGCATGAGCTTTTCCAACTTCGTCGCCCCGTGGTGGTTCCTGCTGCTGATCGGCGTCGCGCTGCTGACCGCCGGATACGTGGTGGCGCAACGGATCCGCCGCAAGCGGGTGCTGCGGTTCACGAACCTGGAGCTGCTGGAGAGGGTCGCGCCCAAGCGGGAACGCTGGTCGAGGCACGTCCCGGCGGCGTTCCTGCTGGCCGCCCTGGCTCTGCTGACGGTCGCACTGGCCGGGCCGACGGCCGAGCAGCGGGTGCCGCGCAACCGGGCGACCGTCATGCTCGTGGTCGACGTGTCGCTGTCCATGAAGGCCACGGACATCAAGCCGTCCCGGCTGGAGGCCGCGCAGTCGGCCGCGAAGTCGTTCACCGAGGGCCTCACGCCTGGCATCAACCTGGGGCTGATCTCGTTCGCCGGTTCCGCGACGGTGCTGGTGGCGCCGACGACGGACCGCCCGGCCGTCACGCAGTCGATCGACGGGCTCAAGCTCGCCCAGTCGACCGCGACCGGTGACGCGCTGGTGGCCGCGATGGCGTCGATCGACTCGTTCGGCAAGGTCGTCGGTGGCGCCGAGGGGCCGCCGCCCGCCCGCATCGTGCTGATGACGGACGGCAAGGAGACCGTGGGCACCCGCAAGGCCTTCGACGCGGCCGAGGACGCGAAGAAGGCCGGGATCCCGATCTCCACGATCTCGTTCGGCACCGAGGACGGCGTGGTCGACATCGAGGGCAGGCAGCAGTCCGTGCCGGTCGACGACGACTCGATGAAGGAGATCGCGAAGCTCTCCGGCGGCGAGTTCTTCAAGGCGGCGTCGGCCGAGGAGCTGCGCCGGGTGTACGACACGCTCGGTGAGCAGATCGGCTACGAGAAGAAGCAGGCGGACGCGTCGAAGCCGTGGCTGCTGCTCGGCACGATGACCGCGATGTTCGCCGCCGCGGCCGCGTTGCTCCTGGGGCAGCGGCTTCCCTGACGGGGCGAGCCATCCGCTGTGTCCGGTTTGGACGATCTGCTGGTGTTCAACCGGTTGGGGCGTAATGGAAGTCGTCCCCGTCGAGCCGTCGCGAGGTGTTCACCCGTCGCCGGGTTGCCTCGCGCCGGTTCGTGAACGAAGCTGCCCTCCGGAGAAGCGGAGGTAAAGCATGGACGCCAGAACGTTCCTGCGACTCGGCGTACTGGGTCTCGCCGTTCCCGCGATGCTCACGGGAGCGACCGCGAGTGCTCATCCGGATCGCGATCGCATCGACCACATCGTGGTGATCTACGAGGAGAACCACAGCTTCGACAACCTCTTCGGCGGCTGGGAGGGGGTCGACGGTCTGCGCACCGCACGCGCACAGAAGCAGGTCGCCCCGGACGGCACTCCGCTGGCCTGCCTGCCGCAGAACGACGTCAACCTCACCTCGCCGCCGCTGCCCGCGACGTGCACGAGCGGCGCGGTGACCTCGGCGTTCACCAACAAGCCGCTCTCGATCGACGACTACATCAAGCCGGCCGACACGACGTGCCCGAAGCCGGGCCAGTTCGCGCCGAACGGCGTGCCGAAGGGCCAGGGCCTGCCGGGAGGCTGCACCCGTGACCTCGTGCACCGCTACTACCAGGAGCAGTACCAGATCGACGGCGGCAGGATGGACCGCTACGTCGCCGGCAGCGACGCGGTCGGTCTGACGATGGGGCACTACGACACGAAGAACCTGCCGATCTACCAGTACCTGCACGGCGCGAACGCGCCGGACTACGCGGTCGAGGACCACTTCTTCCAGGCCGCGTTCGGCGGTTCGTTCCTCAACCACCAGTGGCTGATCGCCGCCCGCACGCCGACGTTCCCGAACGCGGTGCGCGACGGTGGTGCCAACGACCTGCACTCCGTCGTCGGACCGGACGGCTATCCCGGCTCGTCGCCGCTGCACCCGGCCGCACCGGGCACGGCGGACAGGGCGTTGACGCAGGCCGCGAACCCCGACGGCAGCTGCGTCGTCCCGGCCGGAGCCGCCGCGCCGCCGAAGGGCACCGTGTGCGGTGACTACGCCGTCAACACGATGCAGCCGCCGTACCAGCCGTACGCTCCGGGCACCGCGGCGGCGAAGCTCCTGCCGCCGCAGACGTCGCCGACGATCGGCGACCGGCTGTCCGCGGCGGACGTCGACTGGGCCTGGTACTCCGGTGGCTGGGACAACGCCACCGGCAACGTCGGCGGCCCCGGCTGGACGAACGGCACCACGCCCGGCACGTGCGCGAGCCCGCGCACCGCGGCGGGCGCGGTGTACCCGAACTGCCCGGACGCCACGTTCCAGTACCACCACCAGCCGTTCAACTACTTCGCGAACTACGCTCCCGGCACGGCGGCCCGCGCCGCGCACCTGCGCGACGAGGTGGAGTTCGTCAACGCCGCCAAGACCGGGCACCTCAAGCCGGTGAGCTTCGTCAAGCCGGTCGGCGAGGAGAACGAGCACCCCGGCTACGCCAGCGAGGACGCGGGCAGCCGCCACCTGGTCGACCTGCTCAAGGCGATCGAGCAGGGACCGGACGCCGCCCACACCGTCGTGATCGTCACCTACGACGAGTTCGGTGGCACGTGGGACCACGTGGCACCGCCCTCCGGCAAGCACGGCGTCAGCGACCAGTGGGGTCCGGGCACGCGAATCCCGACCCTGGTGATCTCGCCGTTGCTGCGCTGCCGGTTCTCGGTCGACCACACGTCGCACGACTCGACGTCGGTGATCGCGACGATCGAGCACCGCTACCACCTGAAGCCGTTGACCAGCCGCGACGCCAGGGTCGCCGACCTCTACAGCACGTTGCGCCGCTGAGCCGTCAGCGCCTGCCGTAGATCAGCTCGACCACGCCGTTCCCGAACGCCCTGGTGCTCCTGAGCGCCAGGGCGTTCGGCTTCTTGAAGAACAGCGTGCCGGCGCCGATCGCGACCGGGTTGAGGTAGAGGCGGACCTCGTCGATCAGGCCGAGCTCGAAGAACGAGCCCACCAGCTGCGCGCCGCCGACCATGCTGTCGCCGGGCCACGACCTGACCTCGTCCGGGTCGATCTCGCGCTTGACCTCCGTGTTCCACTCGGCGGTGTCGAGCGTCCGCGAGTAGACGATCTTCGGCATCGCCCGCCAGATCTTGCCGAAGTCGTGCATCGGTCGCGGCCACTCGGGGTGCTCGTCGGTGTGCGGCCACGCCGCGAGCATCGTCTCGTGGTTGCGGCGGCCGTCGACGAACCGGCTCATCTTCGCGAGCTCTTCGTTGAAGTGCTCGTGCATCTCGTCGTCGACGTGGTGCCAGCTGATGTCGTGGTCCGGGCCCTCCATGAAGCCGTCCAGCGAGATCGACGTCATCGTGATGATCATCCGTGCAACCTCCGGTACTCCGCTGCCGCGCCTGGATGGAGAGGAACCTGGCCCGTGTCGATGAGGCTGCGCACGTCGAGGTACTGGGTGCCGAGTGCCTGGTCCGGCACGAGGTCCGCCGCGTTCTCGACCAGGAGCCGCACCACCGCGCTCGCGTACTCGTCGCTCAGGTCCGGGCGGCACACCAGCAGGTTCGGGGTGCCGATCGTGGGGATGTCCGTGGTGGAGCCGTACACCCCCATGCGGACGTCGACGCGTTCGTAGACCTTGCCGTAGTCCTGCCGCAGCCGGGGCAGGAAGCTGTCGAGCGGGAGCAGCCGGATGCCGCTCGCCTTGTTCAGCTCCGGCGTGGGGACGCCGCCGGACCACAGCAGTCCCGCTATCTCGCCTGCTTTCAGGGCGTCGATGGCGTTGCGCAACGGGTAGTGCTGCTCCCGCACGCCCAGCGCCAGTCGTTCGCCCTGGAGTGAGGCGCCGGATCCGGCCGCGCCGAGCGACACCCGTTCGCCGATCAGGTCGGCCGGGGTCCGGTAGGGCGAGTTCTCCAGAACCACGAGCTGCAAATAGTTCTCGTAGACGCGGCCCAGGGCGACCAGGCCGGTCTCCAGGTGGGCGCTGTCGCTCAACGTCAGGCCGAGGTCGGCGGTGCCTTCGCGGAGGTGTTTGAGGTTGTCCGCGCTGCCGCCGGTCTGCAGCGGGGTGATGGTCAGCGGGCTGGGGGAGAGGCGGGACAGCAAGGCCGCGAAGTCGTTGTAGAAGCCGCCGGGTTCGCCGCCCGCGATCCGGATCGTGCCGCTGGGCTCGGCGGCCGTGCAAGCCGTCAACGCGAGGACACTGACGAGGAACGTTCGTCGTTTCACAGCAACGGCTCCTTCGGCAGGTTCACGGTGACGACCAGGCCACCGTCGGTGTGCAGCTTCAGGGTTCCGTCGTGCGCCGTGACGATCTTCTCGGCGATCGCCAGGCCGAGGCCGGTGCCGCGCTGCGAGTCGTCGCCGCGCCAGAACCGTTCCGTGGCGTGCTTGATGTCCTTTTTGGACAATCCCGGTCCGTTGTCGCGGACGGTCAGCGTCGCCCGGTCGCACACCACCGTGATCTCGTGGCCGCCGTACTTGATGGCGTTGTCCAGCAACACGTCCAGCACCTGGGCGAGGTCCGACACCGCGCACCGCACCAGTCCGGGCGCGCGGTCGTCGACCGTGATCGTCACGCCCGCCGCGTGCGCCGCCGCGCGCCACGCGTCGACCCGGTCGTGCGCCACGACCTGCAGGTCGGCCAGTTCGGGCTCGACACCGCCCGCCGCGCGTTCGGTGGCGGTGCTTTCCGCCGAGGCCAGGGCCAGCAGCCCGTCCAGCAACGACTCCAGCCGCTCGACCTCGGTGAGCAGCGAGCCGTTCGACGGCAGCATGTCGACGCGCAGACGCAACGCCGCCATCGGGTTGCGCAGCTGGTGCGAGGCGTCGGCGATCAGCCGCCGTTGCTGGTCGGCGGCCTCGGCGACGGCGTCGGACATGCGGTTGAACGACTCGGACAACGCCCTCACCTCGGCCGGTCCGGCGGTGTCGGCGACGTGGGTGCGCCGCTGGCCCTCCGCGACCGCGCGCACGCCCCGGTCGAGCTCCTTGAGCGGTCTGAGCAGCCAACGGGCGACCACCAGCGCCAGCAGCACGCACGCGCAGGCCGCCAGCAAGGCTCCTGCCAGCACGATCGCCCACCGCCGCGCCACGTCCAACGCGGCCACCGAGGTCGAGGCACGCAGCACCACGGCTCCCGCGACCTTCGTGCCGGTGCCGACCGGACGGGCGAACAGGACGTCGCCGCCGTTCCAGGGCAGGACGGTGGGCACGGGTGCGGCGGGCTGGTTGCGCAGCGCGGCGTCGATCTGCGGCGAGACATCGGCGATCTTCATGCCCGCCTCGACGACGGGCTCGCCGGCCGCGTTGACGACCACGACCTCCTCGCCGTAGACCTCGTTGTACCGCAACGCCTCGGACACCACGACCTCGGCGGGCAGGGTGGCGAAGCGGTCGAGGTCGGCGGTGCGGCTGATCACGAACTGCTGGGTGCGCTCCTTCGCCGTGCTCATCAGCAACGGGAACGCGAACGCGGTGACGGCCGAGAGCGAGAACAGCAGCAGCACCAACAGAAGCCGTTGCCGCATCTATTCACCGAGCCGGTAGCCGAAACCGCGGATCGTGTGCAGCAGGCCCGGCCGGTCGAGCTTGGCGCGCAGCTGGGTCAAATGCACATCCAGTGTCCGCGACACCGCCACGAAGGCGTTGCCCCACACCTCGTCCATGAGCTGCTGCCGGCTGACCGCGGTACCAGGTCGGCGCGCCAGCACCGCCAGCACGTCGAACTCCTTGGTGGTCAACGAGATCTCGCGCCCGCCGACCACGACCTGGCGGCTCTGCAGGTCGATCTCCACATCGGACACCCGCACGACGTCGTCCGGCTCCTGCGACCGCGCCGCACTGCGCCGCGCCACCGCGTCGATGCGCGCCAGCAGCTCGGCCAGCCGCACCGGTTTGACCAGGTAGTCGTCCGCGCCGAGCCGGAGTCCTCGCACCACCGTCCGCTCGTCGCCGCGCGCGGTCAGCACGAGCACCGGCACCGGGTCGATCTTGCGGAGCTTGCGCAGCACCTCCAGGCCGTCCTGGTCGGGCAGGCCGAGGTCGAGCAGCACCACGTCGGCGTCGCGGTGGGCGATCAGCGCGTCGGCGCCCCTGCGCACGCGGGCCGGCCGGTGGCCGTTCGCCCGCAGCGCTTCCACCAGGGCGTCGGCGACACCGTCGTCGTCTTCGACCAACAGCACCCGCATGGGAGCAGTATCGGCCATGACGTCCGTTTCCTGCGCGTGGCGACGCGCCTAAGTGATTGTAAAGAAGCGTCCGCCCAGGTTGTGAGGGGTGCGGCGACGTCGGGATGGTGTCCGGCATGACAGTCGTTGAGGAGAAACGCGCCGAGCGCCGAGTGGTGGCGAACGTGCTGCGCGGATCAGTCGGGAACTTGATCGAGTGGTACGACTGGTACGCCTACACCGCGTTCAGCATCTACTTCGCGGCGGCGTTCTTCCCCAAGGGCGACCAGACCGCGCAGCTGCTCAACACCGCGGCCGTGTTCGCGGTCGGCTTCCTCATGCGACCGCTGGGCGGGTGGCTGCTCGGCCGCTACGCCGACCGCCACGGCCGTCGCGCCGCGCTGACGCTCTCGGTCACGCTGATGGCGTTCGGCTCGCTGATCATCGCGTTGACGCCGTCGTACGCGACGATCGGTGTGGCGGCGCCGGTGTTGCTGGTGCTCGCGCGGTTGCTGCAGGGCCTGTCGGTCGGTGGTGAGTACGCGACCTCGGCGACCTATCTGTCCGAAGTGGCCTCTCCGGCCAAGCGCGGTTTCTACTCCAGCTTCCAGTACGTGACGCTGACCGCCGGGCAGCTGGTGGCGCTGGGCGTGCAGATCGTGCTGCAGCAGTTCCTCACCAAGCCCGAGATGTCGTCGTGGGGCTGGCGGATCGCCTTCGTGATCGGCGCGACCGGCGCGATCATCGTGATGTGGCTGCGGCGCGGGATGGACGAGTCGGCGAACTTCGAGAAGCAGCAGAAGGAAAGCTCCGAGAAGGGCACCTTCAAGGCGTTGCTGAAGCACCCCAAGGAATGCCTGCTCGTGGTGGGCCTGACGCTGGGCGGCACGGTCGCGTTCTACACGTACACGACCTACCTGCAGAAGTTCATGGTCAACACCAGCAAGATCGACGCGGCCACGGTGAGCTGGATCAACTTCGCGGCGCTGCTGGTGTTCGTGGTGCTGCAGCCGATCGCGGGCGCGTTGTCGGACCGGATCGGCCGCCGTCCGCTGCTGCTCGGGTTCGGTGTGCTGGGCACGCTGGCCACGGTGCCGCTGCTGACCGCGCTCGCGAAGACGTCCGAGGCGTTCCCGGCGTTCCTGCTGATGCTCGGCGGCCTGGTGATCGTCACCGGCTACACGTCGATCAACGCGATCGTGAAGGCCGAGCTGTTCCCGACGAACATCCGCGCTTTGGGCGTGGGCCTGCCGTACGCGCTGACCGTGGCGATCTTCGGTGGCACGGCGGAGTACGTGGCGCTGTGGTTCAAACAGGCCGGTCACGAGTCGGTGTTCTTCTACTACGTCGCCGGGTGCGTGCTGATCTCGTTGCTGGTGTACGGGTTCATGCGCGAGACCTCGAAGGACTCGGTGCTGGACCACAACTGAGGACCCGCGGAGGGCGGCCATGCGGCGGCCGCCCTCCGCTCCCTCACTAGCAGCGTTCTTCGGTCCAGTTGCCGACGGTGATCGTGGTGTCGTTCCAGATCGCGCCGCCCGCCTGGGTGCACTCGCTCAGCGTGTCCGCGCCGGAGGACCAGAGCTCCTTCCGGTCCTGGACCTTCACGTAGTCGATCGAGCTCTCGCTGGTGCGAGTCCTGATCCCCGTGCTGATCCAGTAGGACTCCTGGTGGCTCGCACGCCACGAGTCCCAGACGTAGATGTAGCCCCAGTTCTTGCCGCAGCCCTTGAACTGCTTGACCGAGGCGACGTTCTCCCCACGCCACGCGAGGACCAGCGTCGACCCGATCTGGGTGACCCCGCTCGCGCACCTCGGGTTGTACTCCGCCTGCGCCGTGCCCGTGACGGACATGACGAGAGCGGCGGCCGCCAGCACGGCCGCACCGATCTTCCGCACCGTCAGCACCGCTCGTCGCTGTGGCCGGAGTAGCTGAACCCGGATCCGAACACCTCGCCGGTGGCGGTGGTGCAGACGCCCAGGGTGTTCGCGCCAGACGACCACAGCTCCTGCGCGCCGCTGTCGTTGCCGTTGTAGTCCACGGCACCGTCACTCGTGCGCGTCCAGATGCCCGCGCGGATGTGGTAGTTGCGGTGGTTGGCCCGCCACGAGTCCCAGACGTACACGTACGCCCAGTTCTTGTTGCAGCCCTTGAACTGCTTGACCGACGCGATGGTCGTGCCGCCCGACTTCATGTAGCCGGTGCTGCCGATCTGGGTGACGCTCCCGCACCTCGGGTTCGTCTCGGCGTGGGCCGAGCCGGTGAACAGCATGCCCATCGCCGCGGCCGCGAGCACGGCCGCGCTCAGCTTCTTCATCTCAGCAACGCTCCTCTGTCTGACCGTAGTGCCCTCCGTCGACGAAGCCGATCGCCGACGTGCAGAACTGCAGCGTGTTCGCGCCCAGCGACCACACCTCCTGCTGACCACGCGCACCGCTGTTCTCGTCGATGCTGCCGTCGCCCCTGGTGATGGCGACGCTGGCGGTGAAGTTGCGGTGGCCGGACTTCCAGGAGTCCCAGACGTAGATGTAGCCCCAGTTCTTGTTGCAGCCCTTGAACTGCTTCACCGAGGCGACGGTGGCGCTGCCGCTCTTGATGTACTTGGTGGCGCCCATCTGCGTGACCCCGCTGGGGCACTTGGGGTTCGTCTCGGCGTGGGCCGCACTGGTGAAGGTCAGGGCGAGGGTCGCCGCGGCCAGGACGGCCGCGCTCAGCTTCTTCATGTCAGCAGCGCTCCTCGGTCTCGACGCCGTCGCTGTAGGACGACGCCACGATGGAGCCGTAGCCCTTGGTGCACTTGTCCAGCGTGTCCGTGCCGTACGACCACAGTTCCTGCTTGTTCTCGACGCTGTTGTAGCCGCTGGGGAACTCGGCGCCGCGGACCTGGACACCGGCGTAGAGACGGTACGTGCGGTGGTTCGCGCGCCACGAGTCCCAGACGTAGACGTAGCCCCAGTTCTTGCCACAGCCCTTGAACTGCTTGACCGAGGCCATGGTCGTGTTGCCGTTCTTGAGGTACTTCGTGGCGCCCATCTGGGTCACGCTGGAGCAGTTCGGGTTCGTCTCGGCCTGCGCCTGGCCGGTGAAGGTCAGCGCCAGCGCCGCGGCCGCCAGCACGACCGCGCCAATCTTCTTCTGCATGCCTGCGAGACTGGCCGGGGCCGGTTAGTCAGCGGTAAATCACACCCAGGCGCTCCGCGAGCACGCTGGCCAGGTGGACCGGTTCGCGGTCGGTGGTGTGGCGGATCTGCGTGCGGCAGCTGAAGCCGTCCGCGATGACCAGCGCGTCTTCGTGGTCCCGGATGGCCGGCAGGAGGTCCTGCTCGGCGCACGCGATCGAGATGTCGTAGTGGCCCTGCTCGAAACCGAAGTTGCCGGCCAGGCCGCAGCAGCCCTCGACGATCTCCGGTTGCAGACCGGCTTTGGTCATCGCCTCGCGGTCCGCGTCGAAGCCCAGTTCCGCGTACTGGTGGCAGTGGGTCTGCACGACGGCTTCCCGCGTGCCTTCCGCCGACGGCAGTTTTGGTGCGACATACGTGGCGAACGTCTGCGTGGCGTCGGCAAGCGCTTGTACGGCCAGATCCTTCGACAGCTTCGGGGCTTCGGCCTTGAGGAACGCCGTGCAGCTCGGTTCCAGGCCGATCACCGGGACGCCCTTGCTGGTCCACGGCAGCAGCGCGCGGGCGGTCCGTTCGACGACCCTGCGGGCTTTGCCGAGCTGACCGGTCGAGTGCCAGGTCAGTCCACAGCAGACGTTCGCGGACGGGATCTCGACGCGGTTTCCCAGGTGCGCCAGGACGTTGGCGGCGTCGAGACCGATGCCCGGTTCGAAGAAGTTCGTGAACGTGTCCGGGAACAGCAGCACCGGGTCGCCCTTGCCGAGCGGGTGCAACTGGCGGACCAGGGGAGTGGTGGGCGTCGGCAGCTCGCGTTCCGGCGTGATGCCCGCGAACCGGCCGAACTTCGCGGTGAACCTGTTGACCAGGCCGTACTTCAGCCACGTCGGCAGCCAGCCCATCGCGTAGTGCGCACGTGGCCGCGGGCGTCGCTTGTAGTGCTCGTGCAGGAACTCCGCCTTGTAGCTCGCCATGTCGACGTCGACCGGGCAGTCGCGCTTGCACCCCTTGCACCCCAGGCAGAGGTCGAGCGCCTCGGCCACCTCCGGTGACCGCCAGCCGTCCTTGATCACGTCGCCCGCCAGCATCTCGAACAGCAGGTGCGCGCGGCCCCGCGTCGAGTGCTTTTCCTCGCGCGTGACGCGATAGCTCGGGCACATCACGCCGCCCTTGGTGTTCAGGCACTTGCCGACGCCGACGCAGCGGCGGGTGTCGCTCGCGAACTCCGCCCGGGTCGGAATCCGGGGCGGCGCAACGAGAACCCTGAGGTCTTCGTCGAGCTTCTTCGGCTCGACGATGCGGCCAGGGTTGAGCAGGTTGTGCGGGTCGAACGCGTGCTTGAACTCCTGGAACGCCTTGATCGCCGCGGGCGGGTACATCCGGCTGAGCAGCTCGGACCGCGCCTGACCGTCGCCGTGCTCGCCCGAGAGGCTGCCGCCGTGGCTGACCACGAGATCCGCCGCGTCCTGCAGGAACTCCCGGTAGCCCCGTGCGAGGTTGAAGTCGATGCGGACGTGCAGGCAGCCCTCGCCGTAGTGGCCGTAGGTGATGCCGCGCCGTCCGTGTTTCGTGAGCAATGCGTCGAACTCGCGCAGGTACGTGCCCAGCCGCTCGGGTGGCACGGCGGCGTCCTCCCAGCCGGACCACGCCTCACCGCCGTCGGGCATGCGGGTGGCGAGCCCGGCGCCGTCCTCGCGGATCCGCCACAACGCCCGCTGGTGCGCGGGGTCGTGGATGATCATCGAGTTCTTGGTGATCCTGGCGACGCGTTCGGGGTCGTCCTCGACCTCGACGAACAGCCAGCTGCGGCCTTCTGGCAGGTCGGGGCGGGTGCGGACGCTGCGGACCAGCGCCTCGTCGATGCCCTCGACCGCCAGCGCGTTCTCGATCTGCGTGACCTGGTCGGCGGCGTCGTAGGTGTCCGCGAAGCCGAGCACGACGAGCACCCGTCGTTCGGGACGGCGGACCAGCTTCAGCTCGGCGCCGAGCACGACCACGCAGGTGCCCTCGGTGCCGACGAGCTGCTGGGTCAGCGTCGGCGCGTCCAGGGCGTATCCGCTCACCCGGCGGCTGAGCTGCGGAAACCACGCCGGGTCGTGCTCCGGCAGGTCGAACGCGGGCGGGTTCGTGGTGTCGAACGTGCGGCCGTCGATCGTGAGCACGTTCAGGTTCGCGACGTTCTCGCTGGTCTTGCCCCACTTCACCGAGTGCGCGCCGCACGCGTTGTTGCCGATCATCCCGCCGATGGTGCAGCGCGAGTGTGTGGACGGGTCTGGGCCGAAGATGTAGTCGCCGGCCTTGTGGTTGATCTTGTCGAGCACCGCGCCCGGCTGTACGAACGCGCGGTCTCCGGAGATCTCGATCGCGTCGAGGTAGCGGCTGAAGTCGATCACCAGGCCGGTGCCGGTCGCGTTGCCCGCGACGGACGTCCCGGCGCCCCGGCTGGTGATCGGCACGCGATGTTCCGCGGCCAGCGCCACAGCGGCCACTACCGCGTCGGGGGTCCGAGGGCGGATGATCACCCGTGGCACGTGGCGGTAGTTCGACGCGTCCGCCGAGTACAGGGCCCGGCTCGCCGGGTCGTCGAGGACGTCGCCGTCCACGGCACGGCGGAGTTGATCGAGAAAGGCCCGCATCACCCGATCATGCCTGGCTGGGTGTGACATGGCTCCGCCGATGCCGGTCTACCTGCGAGTAGCCGATAGCCTCACCCGGTCAACCAGCAGCGATTGCAGGGAGAGCAAGTGAGTCGGTCCGTTCTGGTCACCGGAGGCAACCGCGGCATCGGCCTCGCCATCGCGCAGGCGTTCGCGGCGCAGGGCGACAAGGTCGCGGTCACGCACCGCGGGTCCGGGGCTCCCGAAGGCCTGCTCGGCGTGAAGTGCGACGTCACGAACTCGGAGGAGATCGACGCCGCGTTCACCGAGGTCGAGGCCGCGCACGGTCCCGTCGAGGTGCTCGTCTGCAACGCGGGCATCACCCAGGACACGCTGCTGCTGCGCATGAGCGAGGAACAGTTCACGCAGGTCGTCGACGCGAACCTGACCGGCGCGTTCCGGTTCGCCCAGCGCGCCTCCCGCGGCATGCTGCGCAAGAAGTTCGGCCGCATCGTCTTCATCTCGTCCGTCGTCGGCCTCACCGGCGGCGCCGGCCAGGTCAACTATGCCGCGTCCAAGGCGGGCATGGTCGGCATGGCGCGCTCGATCGCGCTGGAGCTGGGCTCGCGCAACATCACCGCGAACGTCATCACGCCTGGCTTCATCACCACGGACATGACCGCCGAGCTGCCCGAGGCCGTTCGTGAAGCCGCGTTGAAGCAGATCCCGGCCGGTCGATACGGTGCGGCCGAGGAGATCGCGCGCGCCGTCACGTTCCTCGCGGCCGACGAGGCGGGCTACATCAACGGTGCCGTGCTGCCGGTCGACGGCGGCCTCGGCATGGGCCACTGAAGTTCTCAGTTCTCATACTGCGAAAGGGTTGGATCAAGTGACCGGACTGCTCGAAGGCAAGCGGCTGCTGATCACCGGTGTGATCACCGACGCGTCGATCGCCTTCCACGTCGCACGCGTCGCCCAGGAGCAGGGCGCCGAGGTCGTGCTGACCGGGTTCGGCCGGATGAGCCTCGTGACGCGCATCGCCCAGCGTCTGCCCAAGCCCGCGCCCGTGGTCGAGCTCGACGTGCAGAACCAGGAGCACCTCGACACGCTGGCCGAGCGCGTCGGTGAGCACGTCGACGGCCTCGACGGCGTCGTGCACGCCATCGGCTTCGCCCCGCAGAGCTGCCTCGGCGCGCCGTTCATGGACGCGCCGTGGGAGGACGTCTCGGTCGCGATGCACGTCTCGGCGTACTCGTACAAGTCGCTCGTGCAGGCCGTTCGCCCGATGCTCTCGCACGGCTCGTCGGTCGTCGGCCTCGACTTCGACGCCCGCCAGGCGTGGCCCGCCTACAACTGGATGGGCGCGGCGAAGGCGGCGTTCGAGTCGATCAACCGCTACATGGCGCGCGAGCTCGGCCCGGACGGCATCCGGGTGAACCTGATCTCGGCCGGCCCGGTGCGCACCATGGAGTTCCACCGCACCCGGCCGCGGCTCGGGCTCGCGGTCACCA
>NZ_JBEXPJ010000030.1:0-68324 GCF_040611995.1 Lentzea sp. NPDC006480 | reverse complement strand
GATGCCCGTGGACTCGACGAGGATCGTGTCGAAGCGGTTCGATCGCGCCAGCTCACCGACGCTGTCGAGCAGGTCCTCCCGCAACGTGCAGCAGACGGTGCGGACGGTCCCGAGGTTCCCGACAACCTACGGCAACGTTAGCCGCCGACTGCCGAGCAACGCCGTTCCGACACGCACACAGGTCGATCCGTGCGAGATGGCATCTTCCAGGTCTCCGCTCATCCCCGCTGACACCCAGGTGGCAGTGGGATGATCATCACGTAGGCCTGATACCACTGACGCCAACGCCTCAAACGCCTGCGATGGCTTCATCGTCAGGGGAGCGACAGTCATCGCACCTCGGAGAATAAGATCACCCGAACGAGTGATCGCGCCAGCCAGTTCCGGGACATCTTCCACGGCACATCCGCCTCTTGACGTGTCGCCGTCGATGCTGACCTGCAGCAACACGTCGAGATGAACACCTTTCGCGTGCGCCGCCTTCGCCAGTGCCTCCGCCAGTCGCACGCTGTCGACCGAATCGACCTGATCCGCCCACTCGACGACGGACTTCGCCTTGTTCCGCTGCAATCTGCCGACCATGTGCCATCTCGCGCCTTCGAGATGTCTCAACTGGCTGACCTTCGCGCCCGCTTCCTGGTCGCGGTTCTCCGCGAAATTCCGCAAACCGAGCTCGTGCAGCAGCTCGACATCGCTCGCCGGCCAGGTTTTCGTCACCGCGAGCAACATCACTTCGGAACGATCACGGCCCGCCGCTTCGCACGCGTTCGCGATGCGTTCCTCGACCTCCGCGAGGTTCGCGGCGAGCTCCTCTTTCCGGCCCGTCACGGCTCGATCCAAATGACCGACGCGAGCCGTCCGGTCGGGGCCTGCCGGCGGTGGCTGAAGAGATCCTTCTCCTCGAACGTGCACCGCGGGTCGACGCCGATCCTGCCGACCCCGGCGCTGCCGAGCTGGTTCCAGAGCCCGGCCCGCAGATCGAGCGAGGGCGTGCCCCGGCGCGACTTCGAAGCGCTGCCGGGCAGGTGCTTCTCGACGTCCTTCTGCATGTCGGCGGGTACCTCGTAGCACTCGCCGCACACGGCGGGACCGAGCAGGACCTCGATGCGTTCGAGCTCGGCGCCCTGGGCCATCATCGCTTTGAGGGTCTCGACGACGACTCCGACACGCGCGCCGACACGCCCGGCGTGGACCGCGCCGATCACGCCGGCCTCTTCATCACCGAGCAGCACCGGCACGCAGTCGGCCGTCAGCACGACGAGCCCGAGACCAGGCTGTTTCGTCACGACGCCGTCGGTCGCCTCCAGCGGCTCGGCCTGCGGGCCGTCGACCACCCCGACCGTCCGGCCGTGCACCTGCTCCATCCACACCAGGCGATCGGGCGTGAGGCCGATGCCCTCGGCGAGCCGGGCGCGGTTCGCCTCGACCGCCTTCTCGTCGTCCCCCACGTGGTCGCCGAGGTTGAACGAGTCGTACGGAGCCTTGGACACGCCACCAGCGCGGGTGGTGACAACACGACGAATACGCACGCTCACACCCTAGTTCGACATGGAAAAGACCCCCTGAGCACTCAAGCCACTCAGGGGGTCCGACAAGATCATCCAGCAGTTATCGCCGCATGAACGGCGGCACGTCCACCTCGTCGTCCGGGTCCTCGGTGACGGGCACCGGACGCGACGGCAGCGAGCCGTTCTGCGACAGCGAGCGCGGCACGCTCGGCACGTACCCGTTGCCCTGCACCGGCGAGGGCTGCGGCGGCACCGTGGTGGGCGGCGGCGTCACCGGAGGAGCCTGGCGGATCTCCGGCTGCGGAACCGGCGGCGGCGCCTGCACCACCGGCGGAGGCGTGTGCGTCTGGGCGACCGGCTGCGGCACAGGTGCGTGCGTGGGCGCGGCCGAGGCCGTGGCGATCGGCCCGGTGGCCGTCCGCGGTGCCGAGGACAACGCCGTCGGCTCCAGCTTCTTGTGGGTGGGCCCGCCGCTGTCGAAGCCGGCGGCGATCACCGTGACCCGCACCTCGTCGCCGAGGGAGTCGTCGATGACCGTACCGAAGATGATGTTCGCGTCCGGGTGCGCGGCCTCCTGGACCAGCGAGGCGGACTCGTTGATCTCGAACAGGCCCAGGTCGGAGCCACCCGCGATCGAGAGCAGCACGCCGTGCGCGCCCTCCATCGAGGCCTCCAGCAGCGGCGAGTTGATCGCCTTCTGCGCGGCCTGGACGGCGCGGCCCTCACCTCGCGCGGAACCGATGCCCATCAACGCCGAGCCCGCGCCGGACATGACCGACTTGACGTCGGCGAAGTCCAGGTTGATCAGACCGGGGGTCGTGATCAGGTCGGTGATGCCCTGGACACCGGAGAGGAGCACCTCGTCGGCCGAGCGGAACGCGTCCATCAGGCTGACACCGATGTCACCCAGCTGGAGCAGCCTGTCGTTCGGGATGACGATCAGCGTGTCGCACTCGTTGCGCAGCGCCTGGATGCCGTCTTCCGCCTGCTTGGCGCGGCGCTTGCCCTCGAAGGAGAACGGCCGCGTGACGACACCGATCGTGAGTGCGCCGAGCTTGCGGGCGATCGAGGCCACCACCGGCGCGCCGCCGGTACCCGTGCCGCCGCCCTCGCCGGCCGTCACGAAGACCATGTCGGCCCCCTTGAGGACCTCCTCGATCTCCTCGCGGTGGTCTTCGGCGGCCCTGTGCCCGACCTCGGGGTTCGCGCCCGCGCCGAGGCCACGCGTCAACTCGCGGCCGATGTCGAGCTTGACGTCGGCATCAGACATCAGCAAGGCCTGTGCGTCGGTGTTCACCGCGATGAACTCGACGCCCTTGAGCCCGACCTCGATCATGCGGTTGACGGCGTTGACGCCGCCACCACCGATGCCGACGACCTTGATCACCGCGAGGTAGTTGTGCGGGGGCGTCATCGGATCCGCCTTCCTGATCGTGGTCCGTGCTGTGGTGCTGGGTGGTGATGCACCCGGATTGAAACTCTCAACCTCTCGTCGAGGCTCAGAGTTATGTCAACCCCATATGTTCCTGCTGGACGGTAAGCACCGGCGGTGCCTCGGTCCAGCAGCCACGCCGTAGGGTCCCAACACTGTGCGCTACTACTCCCCGGTCGTGCCGTCAAGTAGTGCGCACGGCCCTGAGGACGACGCACCACAAGCGTAGTCGGACCTCGAATCGGAGATCGTCTCGCCCGTCGCTATAGGCGCTTTTCCGTCGGCGGTGCCCGCTACCTTGGGCTCATGGGGATGAAAAAGCTGTGCGTCGCCCTCGTGGCGACAGCACTGGGGGCAGTGATCGCCGCACCCGCGAGTGCGGCGCAAGAACAGGGAAACCGGATCATCGAGATCAAGAACGTGGCGTACGGCGAGTGCCTTCAGACCGGGGAGGAGGTGCACGCCAGTCCTCTCGTCGTCGCCTGCAGCGGTGCGGTCGGCCAGCAGTGGGAGGTCATTGCGGTGGAGGGCGGCAGGCAGCTGCTGCGCAACCTCGCGAGCAGGGAGTGCCTGAGCGAGAGGTTCGCCTCCTATTACTGCGACGACCAGGGCGTCGACGAGTTCGCCGCGCTGGTGCCGGAACCGTCCGGTGCGGTGCGCGTCAAGCTGGGCGACGGCGACCGGTACCTGACCGGTTTCGCCTGGCCGAGCGGCAAGCGCGACGCGTGGTACCAGCCCCTGGGCGACCGCGACGATCAGCGGTGGCAGGTGCGCGAGGCCGGGACGCGGCCGACACCGGACACCGCGGGCCAGGTCGTCCGCCTGGTTCCGGTCGAGGGCGACAAGTACCCCTGCGCCGGTGTGGAGGACACCCGGCTCGTGTCGGTGGCGTGTGCGGACACGCCGGAGCAGAAGTTCCAGCGGATCGAGGCCGGTGACGGCGCGACGTTGCTGCGCAGCGTCGTCAGCGGCAAGTGCGTCGCCGTCGGCCCGGCAGGCAGTTTCGTGCCCGAGGTGACGTCGGACTGCTCGCCTGACGAAGTCCTGCAGAAGTGGTCGATCGAGCCGACCAGGGCCGGCTCGGCCCGCATTCGGCAGCACTCCTACGCCCAGTACCTCACGCCGGGTGAGACGGGGGTGTTCATGTACCCGCGCCTGAGCTACACCGCGCAGCTCTGGGAACTGGTGCCCGCCTAGTCGCCGACCGTTCCGTCCAGCAGTTCCCGGACGATGTCCAGCTGACCGGCGTGCCGGGCGGTCTCCTCGACGACGTGCGCGAGCACCCATCGGGCCGAGACCGTCCGGTCGCCCCGGAACGGCACGACCTGGTCCAGGTCCGCCGGCAGGATCTCCCGGCTGAGCTCGCACTGCCGCCGGTACTCGTCGAGCAGCTGATCGAGTGTTTCGCCTTCCTCGACGCGCCAGTCCGCGTCGGGGTCTTCCATCGTGTACGGCGCGCGCGACTCGCGGCCGGCCAGCACCACCTCGAACCAGTGGTGCTCCACCCACCGCACGTGCTTCACCACACCGGCGGCCGTCGTCAGCTTCGACGGCAGCACCGCGCGCGTTGCGTCGTCTTCTGCCAGACCGTCGACCTTCAGTTCGATGGTGGCGCGCAGGTAGTCCAGCAGGGCCGTGGAGGTCGCGCGTTCGCCGGCGACCAGTGGTGGTGCGGTACGTGTCATGCGGCGCAGCGTGCATGAGCGCTCGGCGTCACCGCATCGCATTTATCCGCTCGGCCGCGAGCCGTCCGGAGATGAGCACCGGGGGCACGCCGACGCCCGGTGTGGTGCCCGCGCCCGCCAACGCGACGTTCTCGGCGCCCTTGACGATGTTGCGCGGCCGGAACGGGCCGGTCTGGGAGAACGTGTGCGCGAGCCCGAACGGCGTGCCCGCGGCGTTGCCCCAGTCGTAGGGCGTGACCAGGTGTTCGTCCTGGATGGCTGCGCCGAATCCGCTGAGGCCCCGCTTCTCCAGCGTGGCCACGAGCTCGTCGCGGTACCGGGGTGCGATGCGCGGCCAGTCGATCGGGGCGGTCTCCAGGTTCGGGCACGGCGCCAGGACGTAGTGCAGGCCGTTCTGCGCGTGCGTGACGAGCAGCGACGGGTCCGACATCAACCGTCCCTTGTGGACGATCTCGGCGAACGTGCCGCGCCAGGCCTCGCCGAACAGGATGTTGTGGTGGCCGAGATCCCACGTGCGGTTCGTCGCAGCGTGCAGCACCACGGCCGATGGCGACCAACGGTGCTTGAGCGGCCTCCGCGGGTACTTGCCCAACAGCCGGTAGGCGTCCGGCAGTTCGCACGCCAGCACCACGGCGTCTGCGGCGATGCGCTCGTCTTCCGTGTGAACCGCCGTTGCTCGCGATCCGCTCCACTCCAGACGCGTGACCGTTGTGCCGTAACGGAACTCCGTGCCGTGCTTGGTTGCTGCCTTGCTGAGTGCTTCCGGCACCGCATGCATTCCGCCGCGTGGGTAGTACACGCCCGCGATGGTGTCCATGTACGCGATGACCGCGTACGCCGCGAGGGCCTGCTGCGGCGGCACTCCCGCGTAGAGCGCCTGGAAGGAGAACAGCCGGATCAACCGTTCGTCCTTCAGGAACCGGCGCAGCTGCGGTTCGAGCCGCCCGAACCCGCCGAGGCGCGCCAGCTGCACGAGCTCCGGCCGGACCAGGTCGAGCGGCGAGTCGAAGTTGGCCCCGATGAAGTGCTCGCGCTGCACCTCGTACAGCTTCCGCAGCCACCTGCGCAGCTCCCGGTAGCCGGCCGCTTCCGTTGCGCCGCAGACGTTCCGGACCTCGGCCTCCATCGCCTCCGCATCGGTGTGCACGGCGATCCGCGACCCGTCCGCGAACCGCGCCTGGTACGCCGGGTCGACCCGGTCGAGCGTCAGCCAGTCCTCGCGCCGCTCCCCCACCGCCCCGAACGCCTCGTCCAGGTACTCCGGCATCGTCAGCACCGTGGGCCCGCTGTCCGCCGTGAACCCGCCCACCCGGACAGTCCCGGCGCGACCGCCTGGCGCATCGGCCTTTTCGAGCACGGTCACCTTCCGGCCGGTGCCCTGCAAGTGCAACGCGGCCGACAACCCGGCAAGACCGGCGCCCACCACCACGACGTGTCCTGCCATGGGTACTTCCTTCGGGTGACAACAACAAATACGGCTAATGCCGCGCGGAGCAGTCCGATGAGCACGGTAGTCGTTCACTACGAGGAGGCCCGTCTTGGCACCCGCACCCGCGTCCGTGCGTTCGCTCGTCATCGAGGCGATCGTGTTGGAACTCGTGACGAGCAGGTTGGGCAACCTGCTCGTGCGGGTGGCGACAGCGCTGCGGGTCAACGGCTGAACCGGGCCGATCTCCGTGTGCTCCCAGATTCCCCGGTCCCCGTACCGGCGTCCGCGCCGTTTCCCGACTCCGTCACGCCCGCCGACACCGCGGCCGTGACGCACGGCGCGCCGGCACCAGGGTCGCCGGCGCGCGGTCGAACCAAAGGATTGCTGTGGAACCTCTTTCGCCAGTAGCACCAGAGCTGCCGCGAAGACGTCGGCCGCCATGGCTGGCGATCGGCTTCGCCGTGGTGGCGTTGGCAGCGGGAGGGATTGGATTCGGGCTGGGCAGAGCCACCGGTCCCGACCTGCTGCGCTCCGCTGACGCCGCGTCGGCGGCACCGTCGACGTCCTCGTCTCCCAACGTGTTCACGATCACCGGGACGATGAAGGTCAACGGCCTCTGCGGTTCCGGCGGGTTCAGCGACATCAGATACGGCAGCCAGGTCGAGATCGTCAACCAGGACGACGAGGTCCTCGGCGTCGGCACGCTGGAAACCGCCACCGATGGGCTGTGCTCCTTCAAGTTCACCGTCAGCGGTGTCCCGGAAGGCGAGCGGCTTTACGGCGCGAAGATCGGCAACGCGAACCGCGGTGTCATCTGGCATTCCGAACAGGAAGCCAAGTACCAGGGCTTCCAGCTCACGCTCGGCTAGGAGACCGTCGCCAGGTCCGGGGCTGAGACGTCGTACGTCGTGCCCTCCCGCGTGAGCAGCACGAGCAGCACGGACGCCTTGCGCGGGGTGTCGTCGGCGCTGCCCCACTTCACCGTGCGGTTGCCGCTCAGCGTCAGCTTCACGTCGGCACCGGACGTCGCCGCGACGGAAACCACGTCGGGGCGCAGCTTTTCCGGCAGTTCGTTCACGACCCCGACCACGGCGCGAGTGGCCGGGTCCGCGGACGACGGGGTGGCGAGCACCAGTTCGGGGACGCCCGGTGCGGGCGTGGGGAGGACGGCGTAGTCCTTGCCGGTGGAGTCGACCAGGTGGAAGCCGTCGGGCAGCTTCACCGAGCCGACCGGGACGCGTTCGGTGATCAGAAGCCGGACTGTGCCGGGCAGTTGGCGTTCCACCTCGATGGAGGCGATGCGCGGGACAGCGGCCACGCGCTCGCGGATGCCGGCGAGATCCAGGCGCACCAACGGTGAGCCGGGTTCGATGGCGGCGGCGCGGCGGACCTCGTCGTCGGTCAGCACTACGGCGCCGTGGACGTCCACGTTGCGGACGCCCAGCAACGGCGTGAAGAACACGCCGTACGTCAGACCCACAACAGAAAGCAATGTCAGCAGCGCTACCAGGCGGCGGCGCAGGATGACCCTGCGCCGCGCCCGGTACTCGGCGCTCTTCTTCGGCCGCCGGTTCGAAGCGGGGCGTACTCGCGACGACCTGCCGCGAACCGGAGCACTCACGACAGTGCGCTGACGATCTCGGGGCCGAGCATCGTCACGTCGCCCGCGCCCATGGTCACCACCAGGTCGCCCTCGCGGACCAGCGAGGCCACCAGCGCGGGCACGCGGTCGAACGACGGCTCGTAGTGCACGGAAGCCGTCACCTGGTCGGCGATCAGGGCCCCGGTCACGCCCGGCTCCGGCTCCTCGCGGGCACCGTAGACATCAAGCACCACAACCTCGTCCGCCAACGACAGCGCGGCGGCGAACTCGGTGGAGAACGTGCGGGTGCGCGAGTACAGGTGCGGTTGGAACACCACGACAACACGGCCCGCCGCAGCGACCGGACGGGCCGCACGCAGCTGTGCGTCGACCTCGGTCGGATGGTGCGCGTAGTCGTCGTAGACGGACACGCCACCAGCGCGCCCCTTGAACTCGAACCGACGGCGCACGCCACCAAACGCGGCCAGACCCTCGAGCATCCCGGCCTGATCGGCACCGAGTTCAAGCCCGGCAAGCAGAGCAGCCACCGCGTTCAACGCCATGTGCTCACCCGGCACGGCGACACGGACCTCGACGGCCACCCCGTCGATCTCCACGGACGCCAGACCACCGGACTCAGAAGGCTTGTAGTCCACGATGCGCGCGTCGGCCGCACCACGGCCGTACTCGCGCACACGGATGCCACGAGCACGAGCCTCGGCGATCAGGCGAGCCGCCCCGGGATCGTCCACACAGGACACCAGCACGCCACCCGGCACGATCCGCTCCAAGAAGGAGTCGAACACGGCCGTGTACGCCTCCACGGTGCCGTGGTGGTCGAGGTGGTCCGCCTCGACGTTCGTCACTACGGCCACCGACGGCGAGAAGAACAGGAACGAGCCGTCGGACTCGTCCGCCTCGGCCACGAACACGCCACCGGTGCCCTGGTGCGCGTTGGCACCGGACTCGTTGAGGTCGCCACCGATCGCGAACGACGGGTCCAACCGGCAGTGCTGCAGCGCGACGGTCAACATCGAGGTGGTCGACGTCTTGCCGTGCGTACCGGCAACGCACACGACCCGGTGGTCGTCCATCAGCGCGGCAAGAGCCTCAGCGCGACGCAGCACCGTGATGCCGCGCTCGCGAGCCGCCGAGTACTCCGGGTTCGACTCCTTGATCGCGGTCGACACCACGACCTCGGTCGGCCCGCCGACGAGCTGGTCCAGGTTCGAAGCATCGTGGCCCACAGCGATCCGCGCACCCTGAGCGCGCAACGCCAGCACGGTCCGCGAGTCCTTGGCGTCCGAACCGGACACCTGCACCCCACGAGCGAGCAGGATCCGGGCGATGCCGCTCATCCCGGCACCCCCGATGCCCACGAGGTGAACGCGTTCGAGGCTCACTTCTTGATCACCTCCAGCACGGCGCGGGCGAGAATCTCGTCGGCTTCCCGACGACCGGTGCCCAAAGTGGCCTGGGACATCGCAGCAAGCCGCGCGCGGTCGGCCATCAGCGGCACCACCAGCGACACGACCTTCTCCGGGGTCAGCTCCTCGTCCGGCACGATCAGGCCGCCACCGGCCGAGACGACCGGACCGGCGTTCAGCGCCTGCTCACCGTTGCCGTGCGGCAGCGGCACGAACACCGCGGGCAGACCGACGGCCGACACCTCGGCGACGGTCATCGCGCCCGAGCGGCACAGCACGGCGTCCGCGGCGGCGTACGCCAGGTCCATCCGCTCCAGGTACGGCACCGGCACGTACGCGGGCGCGCCCGGAACCTGTTGCACCGCAACGGAGTTCTTCGGGCCATAGGCGTGCAGCACGCCGACGCCCGCCTGAGCGAACGCGGCGGCGGCGGGTGCGACGGCCTCGTTGATCGAACGCGCGCCCTGTGAGCCACCGAAGACGAGCAGCACAGGTGCGTGCGGGTCCAGTCCGAAGAACCGGCGGGCCTCGTCACGCAACGCCGCGCGGTTCAACGTCGTGATCGACTGGCGCAGCGGGATGCCGATGATCTGCGCGTCGGTCAGCCCCGAGTCCGGGACCGCCGCGGCGACGTGGTCGGCGAACTTCGCGCCGACCTTGTTCGCGAGGCCGGCCTTCGCGTTCGCCTCGTGCACCACGATCGGCACCCGGCCACGCGCGGCCAGGTACGCGGGCAGCGCCACGTAGCCGCCGAAGCCGACGACGACGTCCGCTCCGACGCGCTCCAGCACCTCACGGGTCTGCTTCACCGCACCGCGCACGTTCAGCGGCAGCTTCAGCAGGTCCAAAGTCGGCTTGCGCGGCATGGGCACCGGCGGGATCAGCTCCAGCTGGTAGCCGCGGGCCGGCACGATCTTGGTCTCCAGGCCGCGCTCGGTGCCGAGCGCGACGACACGTGCGTCCGGTCGCAGTCGCATGACCGCGTCGGCCAGCGCCAGTGCCGGCTCGATGTGTCCCGCGGTGCCACCACCTGCGACGACAACGCACGGACCACTGGGGGCAGGGTGCCCGGTCAAGACTTGCCTCCGGTTATTTGAACTCAGGAATCAGTTGTATCGCCCGCGGCCGCGAGTCGATCGGCCAAGCTCTGAACGGCTCTGGTTCACCCGCCGTGTTTCGCGGCGACGGTACTCCGACGGCGGAGCGGACCTTCCTGCCATACGACGTTCGTCGACCACCGGGAGTTGCGCGGTGCGGCGACCAGGTGCGCGCGGAGGCGTGGACGGGCGGACCGGTTTGCGCTTGGGCGGCGGCCGGTACGCCTCGGGCGCGGGCAGCTTGAGCAGCCCGCCGACCCGGCCAGGACCCAAAGACCGCAAGGCAGCCACCGCGTCGGGCTCGTGCCGCGCGCAGTTCGCCAGAATGCCGAACACGATCATGGTCATCACGATGGACGTGCCGCCGGAGGAGATCATCGGCAGCGTGATGCCGGTGACCGGCAGCAGCCGCACGACGTAGCCGATGTTGATCGCGGCCTGCGCGACCAGCCACACCGTCAGCGTCGCGGACACGATCCGGATCCACGGGTCGGTGTTGCGCGAGGCGACCCGCAGCCCGACCCACGCCAGGCCGCCGAACAGCGCCAGCACCAGCGCGCACCCGACGAACCCGAGCTCCTCGCCGATGACCGCGAAGATGAAGTCCGACTCGACGTTGGGCAGGTACCGCCACTGCGAGCTGCCCTGCGCGAGTCCCTTGCCGAAGAACCCGCCCTCGGCCAGCGCGAACATCGCCTGCCGCGCCTGCAGACCCGCGCCCTGCGGGTCGGCGTTGGGGTCGAGGAACGACGTCACGCGCTGCAGCCGGTACGCGGCCCCGATCGCGAGCACGACGGCACCGGCCACCGCACCACCGGCGATTACGCCGAACAGCCGCATCGGCGCGCCCACGAACCACAGCAGGCTGATCAGCACCACGCCGAGCGTGATCGTGCCGCCGAGGTCGGGCTGCAGCATGACCAGCGCGAACACCAGCATCGCGACCGGCACGACGGGCACCAGCAGGTGCCGGTACTGCCCCAGCAACGCCCGCTTGGTGACCAGGACGTGCGCGCCCCACAACGCCAGCGCGAGCTTCACGGCCTCGATCGGCTGGAACGAGATCGGCCCGACGGTGAACCACGACTGGGCGCCACTGCGGACATCGCCCAACGGCGTCAGCACCAGCGCCAGCAGCAGCACGCCGACGCCCATCGCGGCCGTCGACATGTGCCGCAGCCGCCGCAACGGGAACCGCAGCACCAGCCAGAACAGCACCGCGCCGATGCACACGTAGATCAGCTGCTTCTGGAACACGCTGTACGCCGACACACCCGAGGCGACCTGCCCCGGCGCCGACGCCGACAGCACCATCACCAGACCGAGCACGGTGAGCATGCCGAAGATCGCGAGCAACAGGTGGAAGTCCGCGAGCGGGCGGCTCAGCCACGCCGTCAGACCACCGCGCAACGACGAGACGCGACCCGCGGGCCGCACCTTCCGCTTCGGACTCGTCTTCTCCGCGACGACGCTCATCGGCCGATGAGCTCCTGCACCGCGGCCGTGAAAGCCTGCCCGCGATGGGCGTAGTCGGTGAACATGTCCATGGAGGCCGCCGCCGGCGCGAGCAGCACGGTGTCTCCCGGCCTCGCGAGTTCCTGAGCAGCCCGTACCGCGACGGTCATGGGGTCATCGTCCCCTGTGTCAAGCACACGAACGGGGACATCCGGCGCGTGTCGCGCGAGCGCGTCCGCGATGACCTGCCGATCCTGGCCGATCAGCACCACGCCGCGCAGCCGGCGGGCCTCGGTGCGCACCATCTCGTCGACCGACGCGCCCTTCAGCAACCCGCCGGCGATCCAGACGACGCTCTCGTACGCCCGCAGCGACGCCACCGCGGCGTGCGGGTTCGTCGCTTTGGAGTCGTTGACGTAGCGGACATCCGAGGCGACCGTCACGAGCACCGCGCGGTGAGCAGCCGGTTCGAACGCCTCCAGGCCCTCGCGCACAGCCTCCGACGGCACTCCGTACGCGCGCGCCAGAGCCGTGGCGGCCAGCGCGTCCGCGATGCCGGGAGGGCCGGCCGGGCGGATCTTCGAGACCTCGATCAACGGCTCGTCGTCGGCGAACGCGCGGTCGACCAGCCAGCCGTCCCGCACGCCGAGCTGGCCGTCCGCGGGCTCGTCCAGGGTGAATCCGATCCGGTCGCGAGCGGGCGAGGCCTCCAGCAGGTCGACGACCAGGTCGTCGTCCAGCCAGCCGATCGCCACCTCACCGGTGAGGATCTGGGCCTTGGCCTGCGCGTAGGCGTCCATACCGCCGTGCCAGTCGAGGTGGTCCTCGGCGAGGTTGAGCAGCGCGCCCGCCTGCGGCCGCACCGACGGCGCCCAGTGCAGCTGGAAGCTCGACAGCTCCACCGCGAGCACCCGGCGGCCGGCCAGCAGCGCGTCGACGACCGGCAGACCGACGTTTCCGCAGGCCACCGCGTCCGCACCGGCCGCGTGCAGGATCGACTCCAGCATGCCGACCGTCGTGGTTTTGCCGTTCGTGCCCGTCACCGCCAGCCACACCGGCGGGTCGGCCAGCTCCGAGGCCATCCGCCAGGCCAGCTCGACCTCGCCGATCACCTCGATGCCCGCCGACGTCGCGGCCGCGAGCAACGGGCTGGACGGCTGCCAGCCCGGGCTCGTGACCACCAGGGACGTGCCGACCGGCGGTTCCGTCAAGCCCGGTACGAGCTCGACGCCGTCCAGCAGCGTCTCCAGCGCCATCAGTCGTTCCGGCGACGAGTCCGTCACCACGACCTCCGCCCCCGCGGCGAGCAACGCCTCGGCGGCGGACCGGCCGGTCACCCCGGCACCGGCGACCAGTACCCGTGAACCGGCCAGCTTCGTCATGTCTAGAACCCGCCCGTCAGCCACTCGCTGTAGAACACGCCAAGACCGAACATGCAGCAGATTCCGGCCATCAGCCAGAACCGGATGATGACCGTGGTCTCCGCCCAGCCGGCTAGCTCGAAGTGGTGGTGGAACGGCGCCATTCGGAACAGTCGCCGTCGTGAGGTGCGGAAGACCGCGACCTGCAGCGCAACCGACAGGGCCTCGACCACGAACAGGCCACCGATGACGATCATCAGCAGCTCGGTGCGGGTCGCGATCGCGAGACCGGCGACCAGGCCACCCAGCGCGAGCGAACCGGTGTCACCCATGAAGATCTTGGCCGGCGCGGCGTTCCACCAGAGGAAGCCGATGCAGCCCGCCATCGCGGCCGCGGCGATCACCGCGAGGTCCAGCGGGTCGCGCACGTCGTAGCAGCCGGCCACCGCGTAGCTGGAGCAGTTGTAGCGGAACTGCCAGAACGAGATCACCACGTAGGTGCCGAAGACCATCGCGGACGAGCCACCGGCCAGGCCGTCGAGGCCGTCGGTGAGGTTCACGGCGTTCGACCACGCGGCGACCATGCCGTAGCAGAAGACGATGAACCCGACGACGCCGAACGAGACCACGGTGATGTCGCGGACGAACGAGAGGTTGACCGACGCGGGCGTCAGGCCGTCCTTGTTCGGGAACTGCATCACCAGGATCGCGAACGTGATCGTCGCGATGAACTGGCCGACCAGCTTCGCCGTCTTGTTCAGGCCGAGGTTGCGCGCCTTGCGGATCTTGATGAAGTCGTCGAGGAAGCCCACGAGGCCCAGCGACGTCGTCAGCATCAGCACCAGCAGGCCGGACGCCGACGGGGTCTGCCCGGACGCCGACAACGACATCGAGTTCACCAGGTGCGTGCCGAGGTAGCCGGCCCACATCGCGACCAGGATGGCGAGGCCACCCATGGTCGGCGTGCCGCGCTTGGTCTTGTGGTGCTGCGGACCGTCCTCGCGGATCTCCTGGCCGAAGCCCTGCCGGGAGAAGACCTTGATCAGGTAAGGCGTCAGCAGGATCGACACCGCGAGTGCGATCGCTGCCGCGATCAGGATGCTCTTCACTTGGTTCCTGCCTCCAGCAGGGCCTCGGCAATGCGCCACAGGCGATAGGCGTTGGATGCCTTGACCAGCACAACGTCACCGGGCCGGACTTCGCCCCTGAGCAACGCGATCGCCGCGTCCGCGTCCGGCACCCTGACTGATTCGTCTCCCCAAGATCCTTCCAGGTGCGCACCCTGGTGCATCGCGCGGGCCGCTTCACCGATGACGACCAGCTTGCTGATGTCGAGGCGCACCACCAGACGGCCGATCTCGTCGTGCTCGCGCACCGCGTCGTCGCCCAGCTCGGCCATCGGTCCGAGCACGGCCCAGCTGCGGCGGGCGGGCGTGGTGGCGCGCGAGATCGTCGCGAGCGCCTTCAACGCCGCCCGCACCGAGTCCGGGTTCGCGTTGTACGCGTCGTCGATGACGGTGACGCCGTCCTCCCGGTCGGTGATCACCATGCGGTGCGCGGAAACCCGTTCCGCCGCGCCGAGTCGTTCGGCGACTTCCTCCGGCGTCGCGCCCAGCTCCAGTGCGATGGCCGCCGCGACCAGCGCGTTGCCGACCTGGTGCGGGCCGCTCAGCGAGAGCTTGACCCTGGCGTCGCCCTGCGCGGTCTTCAGCGTGAAGCTCGCGCGGGCCTGCTCGTCCAGCTCGATGTTCTCGGCGCGGACGTGCGCGTTCGGGTTCTCGCCGACGAGGACCACCTTGGCCTTCGTGCGGCTCGCCATGCCCGCCACCAGCGGGTCGTCCGCGTTGAGGATCGCGACACCGTCTTCAGGCAGCGCCTCGATGAGCTCGCCCTTGCCCTGCGCGATGCCCTCGCGGGAACCGAACTCGCTGAGGTGGGCGGTGCCGACGTTGAGGACGGCGCCGAAGCGCGGTGGAGCGATCCGGCAGAGGTTCTCGATGTGCCCGATGCCGCGCGCGGACAGCTCCAGCACGAGGAACTTCGTGTCCTCGGTGGCCCTGAGCGCGGTCCACGGGTGGCCCAGCTCGTTGTTGAACGAACCGGGCGGCGCGACGACCTCGCCGGTGGGCCGAAGCACCTGGGCGATGAGGTCCTTCGTGGACGTCTTGCCCGCCGAGCCGGTGATGCCGACGATCGTCAGGTCCTTGAGCTGGTCCGTGACGTACCGGGCGAGCTTGGCGAGTGCTTCGAGCACCGCGGCGCCTTCGCCGTTCTTGTCGCCCGCGAGCACGTACGCGTTGGCGTGCTTGGTCTCCACCGGCGGCGCGATCACCGCGGGAGCGTCGACCTCGCGTCCGGCCAGCACGCCGGCGGCACCACTCGCGACCGCCTGGGCGGCGAAGTCGTGGCCGTCCACGCGCTCACCGGGAAGGGCCAGGAAGAGGCCGCCCTCGGTGACCTCGCGGGTGTCGAACTCGATGGATCCCGTGACCACCGGGGAGCCGTCGGTTGCGTGCAAGCGTCCGCCGACGATCTCTGCGATCTCGGCGAGCGTGAGTGCGATCAACGGTGCGCCTCTCTGATCGCGGCGGTCAGCGTCTCGACGTCCGAGAACGGGTGGATCACGCCGGCGATCTCCTGTCCCGTCTCGTGTCCCTTGCCCGCCACGACGACGACATCGCCCGGATGTGCCAGCTCGACGGCTTTCTCGATCGCGAGCTTCCGGTCACCGATTTCCAGCACCTCGCCCCTGTTCTCGGCGGCGAGGGCCCCTTCGAGCATGGCGGCCCGAATGGAGGACGCGTCTTCGCTCCTCGGGTTGTCATCGGTGATGATCAACACGTCGGCTCGTTGCGCGGCGGCCTCGCCCATGAGGGGCCGCTTGGCCCGGTCGCGGTCACCGCCGCAGCCGAGCACGATGATCACCCGGCCGTCGGTCTTGGCCCTGACCGCGTCCAGCGCGAGCGCGACGGCGGCGGGCTTGTGCGAGTAGTCGACGACCGCGGTGAACGCCTGGCCCTCGTCGACGCGCTGCATGCGGCCGGGGACCTGGACGGTGCTCAGGCCCTGCGCGATGGCCTCGGCCGGGATGCCCTCCGCGTGCAGGCAGGCGATCGCGAGCAGGGCGTTCGCGATGTTGAAGCTGCCCGCGAGCTGCAGGTGGATCTCGATGTCGCCGTCCGGGCCGTGCGCGGTGAACGTCTGCTCACCGGTCTTGCTGACCTGGACGTTGCTCGCGGTCCAGGTGGCGGGCTTGGTCGTGGCGACGGTGATCGTCGTGTCCTTGACCAGCCTGGGGCCCCACTCGCCGTCGACGCAGACGACCTCCTTGCGCGCGCGGCCGTCGAACAGCTGCGCCTTGACCTGGAAGTACTCCTCCATGTCCGCGTGGAAGTCGAGGTGGTCCTGGCTGAGGTTGGTGAACGCGCCGATCTCGAACTCGGTGGCGGCGACGCGGCCTAGGTGCAGCGCGTGGCTCGACACCTCCATCGCCACGTCGGTGACCCCGCGCTCGGCCATCACCGCGAACAGCGCCTGCAGGTCAGGGGCCTCGGGCGTGGTGTGCGAGCTGCCGAGCTGCTCGGTGCCGATGCGGGTGCCGACCGTGCCGATGAGACCGGTCGTCCTGCCCGCGGCCTTGAGCGCGGACTCGATCATGTACGTGGTCGTGGTCTTGCCGGACGTGCCGGTGACGCCCCACAGCCTGATCTTCGCCGACGGCTGCCCGTAGACGTGCGCGGCGAGCAGACCGACCACCTCGCGCGGGCGCGGGTGGATCAGCACGGGCACGTCCTTGAGGGCCTCACGCGCGGCGCCGGCCTCGTCCGTGAGCACGGCGACGGCACCGTTGGCGATCGCCGTCTCGGCGAAGTCGGCCCCGTGCACGTGGGCACCGGGCAGCGCGGCGTAGAGGTCGCCGGGGACCACGTGCTGAGCACGCAGCGTCACCCCCGTCACCTGGACGTCGGCATGCGCTGGCCTGGTCAGGTGCACGTCGGCGACCGCGGCGAGAGCAGCCGCGGAAGCGGGGCGGATGGCGTTGGGGCGGGGCGGGGCGGTCGCGACCTTGCCCTCGAGCTTGGCAGGCACGGGCAAGAGGCTACCGGCGTGCGAAGAGTGGCCGAGCGGCGCGTTGGCGTTCGGGTGATGATCGGGCGTGATGAGCCATTTGAGTGGCACTCACGACTGGGCTTCAGGAGTGAGCCCGGACGGCCGAACAAGTTCCTGCCCCCTTTGTGACTTTGGGCCCTGTGACCACTAGTGCGCTCACGGTGAGGTAGAGAGCGGCAGGAGGCGGCGATGAGAACAACCACGGCGGTGGAACCCAGGAGATTTTCTTTCTGGGCACCGGATTTCAGTCGTTCCGTGACGGTCGGGGTCGACACGTCCGAGACCGCGTATCACGCTTTCGAGTGGGCGGCGCGCCACGCGTGGACGCTGCGCACAGATCTTCAGGTGTACCTGGCGGACCCCGGTGACACGACGGTCCAGCGGGTTCTCGAACGACTCCCCATGCTCACCGCCCACTTCCGCCCGAGCGGTGACGACCCGGTGGCCGCACTGGTGAGGGCGTCGGACTCCAGCGCGACCTTGGTCTTGGGGTGCAAGGGCGAACAGCACCGCAGCCTGGGTCTGGGCTCCCTCGTCCTCCCGGTGTTGCGCCGCGCGCGGTGCGGCGTCGTAGTGGTGCGCGGACGACCCCCGGCGATCCGTGGCGAGTACGGCTGGATCACCGCGGCCGTCGGCGGGTGCGAGGACCCGGTCGTGCTGCGGCGCGCGGTCGAGCTCTGCCGCACCCGCCGAGCGTCGCTACGGCTCCTCCACGTCCACCCACCGGCGCAGGGCGGCGTGGTCGTGCCGCGCGACGAGGCAGCGGTCCGGCGTGCCGTGTTGTTCTTGCGCACCACCGCTCCTGAGCTGACCCCTGAAGTCGTGGTGGAGTCGCGGCACCCGCACGAGGCACTGGCCGCCCTGGACTCCGATCTCGTGGTCGTGGGCCGCGGCGGGCAGCACGACGGCGTCGGCCTGATCACGCGGGCCGCTTTGTACCACTCGTCGTGCCCGGTCATGGTGGCTCGGCCGGAGCCTCTGCACGACGATCGGGTGGTGCCGTAGCAAAAGGTCATTCGGCCGCGCACGAGCTATCTAGCATGTGGTGATGCCGCCTGCCGCGACCACTCTCCGAGGCGCACTGCTGGTCTTCGGCCAGCACGACCCCCAGTGGCTGGAGAAGGTCGATCGGAAGCTCGGCAACGTCCTGACCGGCACCGACTCCAGCAGGTCGATGCACGGCGTCTTCGGCTGGATCCACCCGAACAGCACGCTGCCGCAGATCGTGCGCAAGGCGCGGCAGATCGCCATCGAGATGCTGTCCTCGGTCGACTTCAGCCGCACCCGGCTCGACCTGGTCACCGCCGTGCACACGACGACGGTGGCGCTCGCCTTCTTCGACGAGATCCGCGGCGTCCTGGCGACGATGCCGGGCATGCAGATCCCCTCGGCGGACGAGTGGCACCAGGAAGACCATTCCTTCGTCTCCTACCTGTACTCGGACGACCTGCCCGTGCCCTCGGCCGCACGAACGTTCGAAGCCCACCTCGCGGACGTGACGCGGTGGGCGGCTGACCGAGGCGAACGGGTCCACCGCGCACTGCACGGCGCGAACCCGGACGACGGCGCCGCGCTGCTGGACCCCGAGTTCGCCCACGAGACGACGGCCAGGTACGCGGGCGCCTTCTCCTCCTCCGCGGCGCTCGTGCCGGAGTTCGTGGTGTGGGCGGACACCTCGGACGCGGACCTGACCTCCAGAGCCGTCAAGTGGTTGTCCGGCAAGTACTACCGGGAACCCGCGGACGGTCCGCTGCAACAACTGCGCAACGCCAACCAGGCCGTGCTGAACCAACCCCTGGCGGACGAGCTGCACCTGCCGACCATCGACCAGCTGTACGTCAGCCCCAGCTTCCGCACCGCCGAGGCGGGTCCTTCGGCGAGACTGGCCGACGACGCCTGGTGGTCCTCGGAAGTCCCGCTGCGGCAGAACCTCGACCTGATGCTGGCAGGCCACCTCAACAGCCCGCTGGCCACCAAGGCCCCGATGCTGCTCATCGGCGAGGCCGCCGCCGGCAAGTCGACGGTGGCGAGGATGCTGGCCGCCTTCCCGCCCGCCGGTGACCCCGCCGTCGTCCGCGTGCCCCTGGGACGGGCGAACCCGGACGTGCCGGTCGCCGAGCAGGTCGAGCACGCCCTGCGGCACCTCACCAGTGGCGGCGTCACGTGGGACGACCTCGCCAGCCACGTTTCCGTCGTCGTGCTCGACGGCTTGGACGAACTGCTGTCGCCGGTGCCGAACACCAACTACCTGTCCGAGGTCGTCAGGTTCCAGCGGCAGGAGGCTTCCCGCGACCGCCCGGTGGCCGTCGTGGTCACCTCCCGGGTGGCCGCTCTGAGCCAGGTGCTCATCCCGGACGGCGTCCCCGTGGTGCGGCTGGAGCAGTTCGACGAGACGCAGACCCGCGCCTGGGTCGCCCAGTGGAACCAGGCGACGGCGGACACCCCGCGCCGCCCGCTGCCGGCGGACACCGTGCTCGATCACGCGGTGCTGGCACGCCAGCCGCAGTTGCTGTTCCTGACGGCCAGGTACGTCACCGACCCGTCGGTGCCGGAGGCGGCAGCCGACCTCACCACCCCCGCGCTCCTCCAGTGGTTGAACGACCTCCGCGCACTGCGCGTGGGCATGGAGACTCGACAGCTCGGCGTCGCGGCGCTGGGCATGTTCAACCGCGGCCGGGGGTGGCTCTCCGAGCACGAGTTCCACGCCGACCTCACCGCGCTCGGCTACGAGATCCCCGATTCCCCGGTGTACCCGCTTCGATCCGGTCCGCTCGCCGACTACCAGATCGCTTCCACGGTGCTGGATCTGTTGATCGAGGCGGACGACGACCGGCTGTTCACGCTGCTTTCCCAGCAGCCGCTGGCCACCCGGCCGTCGATCTCGACGATGATTGCCGACGTCGTGCGGTTGAGGAGTACGCAGAACCCGCAGTGGACAACACACGCCTGGGAGACGTTGGTCCGGATCTCCGGCCGAAGTGGCAACGAGGTCTACCTCGCGAACCTGACCCTCCTCGGCGTGATCCTCAAGCCCGGTGGCGGTGTCGCGCAGCCGGACGACGCCGGGAGCGGCGTCGAGTTCGTCCACCGCGCGCGGATCGTCGGCTCGAAGCCGATCGGGCAGATCACCTGGTCCGCCGACGGGCAGCTGCTGACCGTCAACTCCGGCCGCCGCATCAGGTTCTGGAAGACCGCCGACGACACGCCACCGCGAGAGACGACATCTCGCGCGGACGCCACGGACGTCGCATGGCACCCGACGCAGCCGATCGCCGCGATCGTGCGGCGCAGGTCGTACCCCGACGAACGGGGCGAGTCACCGCTCAACGACCACGAGGTCGTGCTCGTCGGGTTCACCGACGGGATGAACAGCAGCCGGCTCTGCGTGGCGCGTGGAGGTAGCCGGGTCAGCTGGTCACCCGACGGCGCGGTGCTCGCGCTGCTCGACTCCTACGAGCTGCGGATCATCGACGTCATCAGCGGCCGCAGGCTGCGCCGGCACCAGTTCGGCGGCGCCCCCGGCCAGTTCGGGGCGTACGTGCCCAAGCCGCGCTGGACCCGCGACGGGCAGCACGTCGTCGCGGTGCACCGGCGGACCACGCACCTGCTCCGCCGCTCGGACATGACCCGGATCTGGCGTCGGCGACTCAGGCTCGAGGCACTGGAGATCTTCGTGTCCGACGAGACGCACGCCGTGGGTGTGTTCACGGCTCCCGACAGCTCGCTCATCGAGATCCGCGACCTCGTCACCGATCAGGCGGTCGTGTTGCTGAGCGAGCACTCGGGTCCGGTCGTCAGCGCCAAGTTCTCGCCGCAGAGGTCCTTCCTCGCCACGTTGTCGAAGGACAACACGATGAAGATCTGGCGGTGCCGCGACTGGCAGTGCGTCGCCACCGTCGACCGCGAGGACGTCCAGCGCCGCGGCGGGCTGGCCTTCCACCCCACCAAGCCGTTGCTCGCCGTCAAGGACGGCAACAAGATCGACGTCGTGCGACTCGACCACCGGGTGCTTGACGACATCGGCCCTGCCAGGACCGCCCGCCGCTACACCAACGCGAAGGTCGTGCTCGTCGGCGACACCGGTGTGGGCAAGTCCGGCCTCGGGCTCGTGCTGAGCGGAAAGCCGTTCGCCCCGACCGAGTCGACGCACGGCCGCAACGTCTGGACCTTCGAGAAGACCTACGCGACCCTGCCGTCCAGCGACGTGCAGACGAGGGAAACCCTGCTCTGGGACCTCGCGGGCCAGCCCGGCTACCGCATGGTGCATCAGTTGCACCTCAACGAAGTCGCCGTCGCGCTGGTGGTGTTCGACGCGCGCAGCGAGACCGACCCGTTCGCCGGCGTGCAGTACTGGAGCCGGGCGCTCAAGCAGGCACGGCGGCTCGACGGGGCGAACGCCGTGCGAATGCGCGTGTACCTCGTCGCGGCACGAGCAGACCGCGGCACGGCGGCCGTGAGCCGGGAACGGATTCTGGAGACCACCAAGGCGTTCGGGTTCGACGGGTACCTGGAGACCAGCGCCAAGGAGGGCTGGGGTGTCGACGACCTCGTCCGCGCGGTGCGCGACGGCATCGACTGGGACGCGCTGCCGGTGGTCAGCTCCAACGAGTTGTTCGAGACCATCAAGGACTTCGTGATCGAGGAGAAGCAGCAGGGCCGGATTCTGTCCACTGTGGACGACCTCGTGCACAGCTTCCGGCGGGCTCAGCTGGACGCGCCGCCGGTCGAGGAGCTGAACGAACGGTTCGCGGCGTGCCTCGGGCGGCTGGAGAGCGTCGGTGTGGTGCGGCGGATGTCATACGGCGACTACGTCCTCTTACGCCCGGAACTGCTCGACTCCTACGCGTCGTCGTTGGTGCAGGCGGCGCGGGACGAGCCGGACGGGCTGGGGTTCGTCAAAGAGGACGACGCGCTCGAAGGCAACTTCCGGATCCCCAAGGACGAGAGGCTCACGAACCCGCAGCAGGAACGGATCCTGCTCAACGCCGTCGTGCAGGAGCTCCTGAGGCGGGAGATCGCGCTGAAGGAGGTCACCGACCGGGAAGTCGACCTGATCTTCCCGTCGCAGTTCACCCGGGAGAGGCCGGACGCGCCGCAGCTGCCGGGCCAGGACGTGGTGTTCACGTTCGACGGGCACCTGTACTCGATCTACTCGACGCTGGCGGTGCGGCTGTCGCACTCGCGGTTCTTCGAGAAGGACGAGATGTGGCACAACTCCGCGACCTACCAGGCGGACGCGGGCAGGTGCGGCATCGCGATCCGCGAGGTCGAGGAGGGCAAGGGCGAGCTGGCGGTGTTCTACGACGAGCAGGTCCCGCCGCTGGTGCGCAAGCAGTTCGAGGCCTACGTGGTGGAGCACCTGGAACAGCGGGCCGGTGAGGTCGTGACGCGGCGGGTGCGGGCGTGCCAGGGCTGCGGTTACACGATTCCGGACGACCTGGTGCGCGGCCGGATCAGCCGCGGCAAGCACAAGATGACGTGCCCGCAGTGCGACGACTTCGTGATCGCGCTGGTGGACGAGCCGGACGGGGTGGACGTGCGGCCGGTGGTGGCGGAGATGAACTCCAACGCCAACGCGCAACGGGACCAGGACGTCGCCGCGACCACCCTCAAGGGCAAGCGCGAGGCCGGGGACTACGACGTCTTCCTGTCCCACAACGTCAAGGACAAGCCGCAGGTGCTCAAGATCGCCGCGGCCCTTGAGGACCGCGGCATCCTGCCGTGGCTCGACGTGCACGACATCCAGCCGGGTACGCGGTGGCAGCAGGAGATGGCGAAGGGCATCGAGAGGAGCCGCTCGGCCGCCGTGCTGATCGGTCCCGCCGGGCCGGGGCCGTGGCACGAGGCCGAGATGGAGCTCATCAACGAGTGGTCAGCGCGCAACAAGAGCCGCAAGGTGATCCCGGTGATCCTCGACGGCACCGAGGACGACCCGGAGCTGCCCGGTTTCCTGCGGGTCTGGTCGACCGTGGACATGCGCACGGCCGACCCGGACCCGATCGAGCAGCTGGTGTGGGGCATCACCGGACGGCATCCCCGCTGGGACTAGCAGGCCTTGCGCAGCACCGAACCCGTCGTGCCGGGCAGCGAGACCGAACGGACGGACGCGCCCTTCTCGTTCGTCTGCGCCTCGGGGAGCCGGACGGTGACCGCGGAGCTGCCGGTCTTGTTCGCGTTGACGAGCACCGTGCCGCACTTGAAGTCGCGCCGGAACACGTTGGTGGCCACCTGGTAGTACTCGGCCGCCGGCTCACCCAGGTCCCAGTCGTACTCGGGTCGCCACGGCGCGGCGTTGTCGTAGCGGTCGGTCTCCTGGATCTCGGAGATCGCCGCGTGCGAGCCCGCCGCCAGCAGGTAGCTCGCGAAGGCGTAGCGGAACGGCTGCTCGGCGCCGCTGTGGTGCGGCTGCACCCAGGTGATCTTGCCCTTGGCCTCGTTCGCGGTGATCTGGGCGACCTGACGGCTCCAGCCCTCCGGGTACTCGGAGAGCAGGTCCTTGTCGCCGAAGGTCAGCCACCACTCGTCGAAGCCGCCGTCGAGGTACTCGACATAGCTGTCCCACGCGCCTTCGTGCAGGCGGGCGTTGGACATGTTCGCGACGGTCTTCAGGCCCGCGTCGACGAACTTCTGCCGGGTGTTCGCGAACATCGAGCGGTAGGCGTCGCGCATCGCCTCGTCGGTCCGGTACGCGTCCGGGCAGACGCCGTCGTGGTAGGTGTCGCAGGCGAACAGCGCGTTGTCCATGAACACGCCGTCGAACACCCCGCGCGACGACTCGACAACGTTGTCAGCCCAAGCGTTCTGGTAGTCGGGATTGCCGACGTCCATCTGCCAGTGGCCCTCGTAACCGTCGTACTCCAACCGCTCGCCGTTCTCGCCGCGCAGGAACCACGACGGATCCGCCTCGCAATAGCCGACACCGGTCGGGAGATCGGCGTCGTCCACCCCGTTCTGACACGCGTAGCTGCGGGTCGAGGAGAGGTCCTTGTAGACGAAGACCTGGATCTTCGGATTCGCTTCGTGCAACTCGGCGGCAAGATCGGTCTCCCACGCGTTCAGCACGACGTAGTCACGGCGGGAAGCCTCGGTGTTGATCATTTTCTCGGTGGTCGGCGTGCTGTTCATGTGCAGCCAGTACGACTGCGCGGTGCCGCCTTCCTCTTCAGCCTGAGCTGCGGGAACAACCGTCACCGCCAGGGCGGCAACCAAGATCGAATAGCACAGGGAACGCACGCCAAACCCCATCTCGCCTTGCACTCCGGTTTCGAAGTATTAGACGTGATGAAATGCGTCTCATTACGAAAAAGTTTCGTGGTTCTTTTCACTGTCAAACAATGAAATGCGTCATTGCCACGCGTGGGCGTGTCTCAAATCACTTGCCAAAACGGCAGGTGTCATTAAGAATCCACGTCCGTGACCACGAGAAATCGACTGGTCGCGCTGAGCTACATCTGCAGCTGCACGAACGGCGTCTGCTCCGCCGACATCGGCACCTGGAAGCGCTGCGTCAGGTAGGTCGCGATGTCGTGGAACAACGGCGCGGCAGTCCCGCTGAACTGGGTGCCGTGCGGGTTGTCGAGCATGATGCCGACGACGTAGCGCGGGTTGTCGGCCGGCAGGATGCCGCCGAACGTGATCCAGTACTGCGACTGCGAGTAGCACTTGCAGTTCTGGTCGATCTGCTGGGCCGTACCGGTCTTGCCCGAGATCTGGTAGCCAGGCAACGCCGCCTTGGGGCCGGTGCCGTTCTGGTTCGCGTCGCGCGGGTCGACCTGGGCGACGTGGCTGAACATCTCGCGGACCGTCTTCGCGGTCTCCGCCGAGACGACGCGGACGCCTTCCGGGCGCTGCTTCTCGTTGCGCGCGCCCTCCTCGCCGATCTCGGCGCGGATGAGCCGCGGCGGGATGCGCATGCCGTCGTTCGCGATGGCCTGGTACATGCCGGTCATCTGCAGCAACGTCATCGAGAGGCCCTGGCCGATCGGCAGGTTGCCGAAGGTCGAGCCGGACCACTGGTTGAGCGGCGGCACGACACCGGACTCCTCGGCGGGCACACCGGACTGGGTGCGCTTGCCGAGACCGAACTTCTGCAGCATCTCGGCGTAGCGCTCCTTGCCGACCTCCTGCGCCGCCATCAGCGTGCCGACGTTGGAGGACTTGGCGAAGACGCCGGTGAACGACATCCCGACCGTGCCGTGGCCCCACGCGTCCTTGATCGTGCGGTCGGCGACCTTGATCGAGCCCGGCACCTCCAGCACGTCGGTGGGCTTGAACAGCCCGTACTCGATGGCCGCGGCCGCCGTGACGATCTTGTTCACCGAGCCGGGCTCGAAGCTGGACGAGACCGCCGCGTTGCGCTTCTGGTCCTCGCCCGCCTTGCCGAAGTCGGTCGGGTCGAACGTCTTGTCGTTGGCCATCGCGACGATCTCGCCGGTGCGGCTGTCCAGCACGACGGCCGACGCGGTCCCGGCGCCCGACTTCTTCGCGTAGTCGGTGACCATCCGCTGCACGGCGTACTGGGTGTCGATGTCGATCGTCAGCTCGAGGCTCTTGCCGGGCTGCGGCTGGACGAGCTCGCGTTCGGTGTTCGGGATGATCAGGGTGTCGTCACCGGACATCGTGTCCACCACGCGGCGGCCCATGCGACCGGCCAGCACGTTGTTCTGCGCGCTCTCCAGGCCGAGGATGCCGAGCGTGGTCGGCGGCTTCTCGTCCTGGCGCCAGTTCGCCGCGCCGATGATGTTCGACGCCAGCTCGCCGTTGGGGTAGATGCGCTTCGAGCGGTACTCGGAGCCGATCTCGGCCGGGTACTTCGCGACGATCTTCGCCGCCTTGGCCGGCTCGGCCTCGCTGACCAGGACCTCGTAGCTGATGTCCTTGACGAGCTGCCCGTAGACGGTTTCCTCGTCGGTCTTCTCGCCGTTGACCTCGGGACCGAGCGTCGAGGAGATGAACTTGGCGACCTCGCGCGCGTGGTCGTCGTAGCTCAACGGGTACTGCTCGGGATCCTTCGCGCGCGCCTCGTCCCACTGCTTGCGGGCGCGTTGCGGCAGGATGTAGAGCGCGCGGACCTCGATCGAGAACGCGAGCTGGTTGCCGTTGCGGTCGAGGATCGAACCGCGCTCGGCCGGGATGTTCAGCCGCGTGGTGCGCTGCTTCTGCGCCTGCAGCGACAGCTCACCGGCCTGCAGTCCCTGCACCTGCACGAGCTTGACGCCCGCGATCAGCAGCGCGCCGATCAGCAGGATGCGGCCGACCGCGATGCGCACCCTGCTGTTGCCACCCGTGCGCGCGGCCGGGCGGGAGCGCACCGACAACGGACGGCGCGGCCCCCGTTGTGCAGGACCGGGCATCAGCCACCCGCCGGAGGAGTCTGGTTGCCCGCGGGCGGGTTCTGCCCAGCGGGCGGAGTCTGACCAGCGGGCGGAGTCTGACCAGCGGGCGGAGTCTGACCAGCGGGCGGAGTCTGCTGACCCGCCGGCGGCGCGGGGGTCTCCGAGGACGGCGGGGGCGGCGGCGTCGACTTGGTCGGCGCGCTCGGCTTGCCGAACTGCTCGATCGAGCCGTCCGGGTTCTGCCGCAGCCGAGCCGGGTTCGACGGCTCCACGAGGCCCATCTCGTTCGCCCGGCGCGCGAGGTCCGTCGGCGACTCGAGCAGCGCCACCTCACGGCGCAGCTGCTCCATCCGCAACGTCAGCTTCTCCGCCTCGGACCGCGCCTCCTGCAGGCGGTACGTGTCCGCGGCGGCCTGGGTCGAGAAGTACATGATCCCGGCGACGCCCGCGCCCAGCACGAGCATCACGAGCACGACGAACGGAGCCTTGGACGCGGCCTTCTGCTGCGGCGCGGCAGTGCCGCCCCGCAGGTTCTGGGCGCGCTGGGCACGACGGGCGTAGGCGCGCTCGGCGCCGGCGGTTCGCCGCCGCGCCTTGTCGTTCTCCTCGACCTTTGTCCTGGCCGGGTCGCGGGGGGACGGCCCACCGACCCTCGCGGGTGCCGCCGTCATCGCGGTTCTCCGATCCGTTCCGCCGCGCGCAGCCGCACCGGCGCCGCACGCGGGTTGTCCTCGATTTCCTGCTCCGACGCGAGTTCCGCGCCCTTCGTGAGCAACTTGATCTCGGGCCCGTGGCCCGGCAGCTCGACCGGCAGCCCCGGCGGCGTCTTCGACTTCGCCAGCTCCGCGAGCGCCTGCTTCACCATCCGGTCCTCTAGGGACTGGTACGACTCCACGACGATCCGCCCGCCGATGCCCAGCACGCGCAAAGCCGCGGGAAGGGCCAGCCGCAACGACTCCAGCTCGCCGTTGACCTCGATCCGCAACGCCTGGAACGTGCGCTTGGCCGGATGTCCGCCGGTGCGCCGGGACGCCGCGGGGACGACGTTGTACAGCAGCTCGACGAGCCGCCCGGAGTTGGTGAACGGCTCCTTCTCGCGCTCCTTGAGCACCGCGGACGCGATCTTGCCCGCGAACCGCTCCTCGCCGTAGGTGGAGAGGATCCGCGCGAGGTCGCCGTGCGAGTACGTGTTGAGCACGTCCGCCGCCGTCATGCCGGTGCCCTTGGACATCCGCATGTCGAGCGGGGCGTCCTTGGAGTACGCGAACCCGCGTTCCTCCTCGTCCAGCTGCAACGAGGACACTCCGAGGTCCATCAGCACACCGTCCACATGCGAGTAGCCGAGGTCCTCGACGGCCTCGTCGATGTGGTCGTAGGTGACGTTGACGAGCTGCACGCGGTCGCCGTGCCGCGCCAGCCGCTTCCCGGCCATCTCGATGGCCTGCGGGTCGCGGTCGAGCCCGATCAGCGTGAGTTCGGGGTGAGCGCTCAACAGCGCGTCGGAGTGGCCGCCCATGCCGAGCGTCGTGTCGACGACGACAGCGGGCTTGCCTTCGAGCGCCGGAGCGAAGAGTTCCAGGACGCGGTCCAGCAGCACCGGTACGTGCCGCGGCTGATCCATCGTCCCTCTACTCCCCTGATGCGCGTTCGGGTGACGTCAGGTCCCCGCCCGCCCGTCGAACCTGGCGCCGGGGAAGGTGCGCCAGGGCCGATAGTCGAGCGGACCGAGGCCTCACGGCACCCGAATCGCGGTTGAACATCCGGCCTGTTGCTCGGCTGACCGCCATCAGAAGACGCCCGGAATGACCTCCTCGCGAGCCGTGGCGTAGCCGTCCTCGTGCTCTTCGAGATAGGTCTGCCAGGCGGTCGCGTCCCAGATCTCCATCCTGGTGAACGCGCCGACGACCACGCACTCCTTGGTCAACCCGGCATACCGGCGCAGTTCCGGTGCGATCAGAACGCGGCCCTGACCGTCCGGACGCTGCTCGTCCGTACCCGCGAACAGATACCGCTGATAGGCGCGTACGGCGTCGTTGGTGAACGGCGCCTCGGCGACTTTCCTCGCCATCTGCTCGAACTCAGCCCGGGGGAACACGTACAGGCAGTGGTCCTGGCCCTTGGTGACCATGAGACCTCCCGCCAGTTCGTCCCGGAACTTCGCAGGCAGTGTCAGCCGACCTTTGTCGTCCAGGCGCGGGTAGTGAGTGCCGAGGAACACGGCAGCCACCTCCCTTGCCGGGCGACGAGACCGGCAGTGGAGCCCCCGTCTGCCCCACCGGCCGCCACAGTACCCCACTTTTCACCACAGTCAACGCTGAAACAGGTGTTTACACACCAACTCGTGACCCGTTTTCCCAGGTAGATGCCGTGGGGCAGCGTGGGGGGAGGGTGGGGGACCTGCTCAGTCACCACCTTGCCGAGTGAGGGTTCAGGCCCGGTTCAGCACTCGAACGGCCTAGAAATTTCCGCCAAAACATGCGGCTGAGACGCGTTGGTGGGGGAAGGTGGAAAGTACTGGTGCGAACCCGATCTGGCCGGTAGGTAACGGCACTTAGCCGTGGTTTGACACACTGCGTGAAACGCTCACACGTCCGTGTTCCGGACACGGCTGCTGGAGGTTTAGTGACACCGGGAAGCCCAAGCGCGAACAGCCACGCGCCGGTAGATCAGGTCCTGGGTGAGTTGCACGGCGCCGTACAGCGGATCGCCGCCAACGTGGAACGGGTGCTCGTCGGCAAACCCGACGTGGTCCGCCTCGCCCTCGTGACCCTGCTCGCCGAGGGGCACCTGCTCGTGGAGGACGTGCCGGGCGTCGGCAAGACGTCCCTGGCGAAAGCGCTTGCCCGATCCATCGACTGCACGGTGAGCCGCGTGCAGTTCACGCCGGACCTGTTGCCGAGCGACATCACCGGCTCGTCCATCTACAACCGGCAGGAGAACGACTTCGAGTTCCGGCCCGGCCCGATCTTCGCGAACATCGTGGTCGGCGACGAGATCAACCGCGCCTCCCCCAAGACGCAGTCCGCGCTGCTGGAGTGCATGGAGGAGCACCAGGTCACGGTCGACGGTCACACGTACCCGCTGGGCTCGCCGTTCATGGTGATCGCGACGCAGAACCCGATCGAGATGGAGGGCACCTACGCCCTGCCCGAGGCGCAGCGCGACAGGTTCACCGCGCGCGTGTCGATCGGGTACCCGGACCCGGCGGCCGAGCTGGCCATGGTCGACGAGCACGCGGGCCACAACCCGCTCGACGACCTGCGGCCCGTGTCGGACGCGGCCCAGGTGCTGCGGCTGATCGAGACCGTGCGCCGGGTGCACCTCTCCCCCGAGGTCCGCCGGTACGCCGTCGAGCTGGTGTCGGCCACGCGCCGGCTGCCGGAGCTGCGGCTGGGCGCGTCGCCTCGGTCCACGTTGCACCTCGTGCGCGCCGCACGCGCGCAGGCGGCGCTGGCGGGCCGTGACTTCGTGGTGCCGGACGACATCCACGCGATCGCGATCCCCGTGCTCGCGCACCGGCTCGTGCTGACCGCGGAGGCCCAGGCCGCCCGACGGTCGCCCGCCGAGCTGATCAGGGCGCTGCTGCAGCGGGTGCCGGTGCCGACGGCGGCACTCGACCCGAGCGCGGCGTTTGTCCGCAGCATCAACAACAACGCAGGGACGCCACGCTGACGATGCGAACCGCACTCTCCGGTCTGACCACGCGCGGAAGATGCTTGCTGGCCGCGGGGTTCGCTGCCGGAGTGTGCGCCGCGGTGCTGAACGAACGCGACCTGCTCCGGGTCGCGGCGTTCGTGATCGCGCTGCCGCTGCTGGCCGCGTGGCTCGCGACGAGGGCTCGGGTCGGCCTGCACGCCGCCCGGTTCCTCGCGCCGAGCCGCGTGCCGGTCGGGGCCGCGTCCGAGGTGAAGCTCGACCTGCGCAGCACCGGCCGGTTGCCGACCGGTGGGCTGATGCTGGAGGACACCGTCCCGTACGCGCTGGGCGCGCGGCCGCGGTTCCTGGTGGAACGGCTGCCGCGCAACACGCCCACGACGCTGCGCTACCCGCTCAAGCCGGTCATGCGCGGCATCCAGCAGGTCGGCCCGCTGATGGCGCGCATCACCGACCCGTTCGGGCTCGCGGAGTTCGACCGCGAACTGGCCGGGCGGTCGCGCCTGGTCGTGGTGCCCAGGGTCGTGCGGCTGTCGGGTCTGCCCGGCGGTTCCGGCATGGGCGCGGGCGACGACGGCTCGATCCGGCTGCGGGCCGGTCAGGGCGAGGACGACGCGGTGGTGCGCCAGTACCGGCACGGTGACGACCTGCGGAAGGTCCACTGGCGCTCGACCGCCCGGCGCGACGAGCTGATGGTGCGCGTCGAGGAACGTCCGTGGCGCGGCGGCACGACGGTGCTGCTGGACCACCGGGTGTACGCGCACCGGGGCAGCGGGCCCACGGCCTCGCTGGAGTGGGCGATCTCGTTCGTGGCGTCGATCTGCCTGCACCTGCACCACTTCGGTCACCAGATCCGTCTGGTCTCCGAGGACGGGCGGGTGCTCGCGGGCGGGTCGTCCGACGGCGGGCACAGCGACCACGTGGTGCTGGACTCGCTGGCCGCGCTGCAGGGCTCGCACCGCCGTGAGCTGAGCGGCGGCATCGACCCCGGCGCGGGCCAGGAGGTCATCGCGGTGCTCGGCGGGGTGTCGCCCGCGTCGGTCGAGGAGCTGATCCGGTACCGGCCGCGCGGCATGCGCAGCCTGGCCGTGCTGCTGGACGTGAACGCGTGGGCCGGCGGCTCGGACGCCACCGCGCCGGATCCCGAGGACGCGCGGCGGTTGCTCGCCAGCGCGGGCTGGGGCCTGGCGATCGCGCGGCCGTCCACGTCGATGCAGCAGGTGTGGCAGGAGTTGTGCGCATCGGCCAGCCACCGGGGACCGTCCATGCGCTCGGAGGTGGGCTGAGATGGGCTCTCGTTCCGCACCCGCGAAGGCGACCGAACCCGAGTGGTTCACCTCCGCCACGCCGTGGATCGCCGCGCTGGCCGTGCTGTGCGCGTCGACCGCGTTGTCGGGTGTCATCGAGGGTGACCTGTGGCTGGTGCGCATCGGCGTGGTGATCGTCGCGATCACCGTGACCGGCGCGTTCCTGCGGGCGACCCGGCTGACCCCGCCGCTGGTCGCGATCGCCCAGGTCTTCGTGCTGTTGTGCCTGCTCACGGCGTTGCACACGCGGTCGGGCATCTTCCTGTTCATCCCCGGCCCCGAGGCGCTGGGCGAGCTCGGCGACGTGCTCGCGGAGTCGGTCGCGCAGGTGCAGACCGGGGTGCCGCCGGTACACGCGACGCCGGCGATCCAGGCGCTCGTGGTGCTGGCGATCGGCCTGGTCGCGGTGCTGGTGGACACGCTCGCGGTCGCCGCGGCGGCCCCTGCGGCGTCCGGGCTGGTGCTGCTGTGCGTGTTCGCGGTGCCCGCGTCGCTGGCCGACGAGATGCTGCCGTTCTGGACGTTCATCCTGGGCGCCGCGGCGTTCGCGATGCTGCTCGCGGTCGACGGCCAGCACCGGCACGAGGCGTGGCGCGGCCGGCTCGGCTCGGGCTCGGCGAGCGGCTCCGGCAGCTCGGCGACCTCGGTGGCGGCCATCGCGATGGTGATCGCGCTGATCGTCGGCGCGGGCTTCACGTTCGTCGGCACGGTCGGGCGGCTGCCGATGGGCGGCAGTGGCGGTGGCAAGGGCGGCATCGGGCTGAGCGAGATGACGTCGTTGCGCGGCATGCTCAACCGCGGCAAGCCGACCGAGGTGTTCTACGTGCGCGGCATGCCGTCGGAGACGATCTACATGCGCGCGACCACGCTGGCCAAGTACGTGCCGGACAAGGGCTGGGAACGTGGCACGGACCCCGGCGGCCAGCCCGCGCGCGGCGAACTGCCGCCGCAGGCCGGTGACCGCGGCGAGGGCAAGACGACCCGGATGGACATCGAGCCGAAGGACTGGCGGAGCTTCTGGCTGCCGACTTACGGCGCTGTGCGTCGCATCGAGACGCCGGACGACGACTACCGGTTCGACGTGAAGAAGGGCGTGATCTTCAGCCAGCGGGAGCGCGAGCCGGAGCCCTACACGCTCGACACGGTGCTCTCGACGCCCACGAAGCAGGCGCTGCGCGTGACGCCGGACTCGAAGAACGTGGTCGACGCCGAGTACTACAAGTTCGACGGTGTCGAGAAGCAGGTCGTCGACCTCGCGAACAAGATCGTCGAGGGTGCCACCAACAACTTCGACAAAGCCGCGGCGCTGACGGCGTACTTCGGCACGGCCAACGGGTTCAAGTACGACATCAAGACCCAGGGCGACGTCACCAAGGACGCGCTGACCGACTTCGTGACCAAGGGCAAGGTCGGCTACTGCGAGCAGTTCGCGTCCGCGATGGCCGTGATGGCCCGCGTCGTCGGCCTGCCGTCACGGGTGGCGATCGGCTTCACCGCCGGTGTCGAGTCCGCGGACAAGTCCTACCGCGTGATCAGCACCGAGGACGCGCACGCGTGGGTCGAGATCTTCTTCCCGAACCACGGCTGGATGACCTTCGACCCGACCCCGATCGACGACGGCCGCGGCATCGTGCCGCCGTACCTGCGGGAGACCTCGCAGGGGCAGGACGAGCAGCCGACGGCCGAGACGAAGACCGAGACGGTGGCCCCGTCCGCGACCGGGTCGGCTTCGACGTCCGCGAAGGCCGACGGCACCGAGGACACCCCCGGCCAGCAGCAGGACGAGCAGGACGACACCTCGAAGGACTGGGTCCCGTACGGGATCATCGTCGCCTTCGCACTCGCGCTGGCCTTCCAGCTGATGCGCCTGTTCAGGACTGAGGGCAGGCGGTTCACCGGGCTGGTCGCCGCGGCGCTGTGGGGCCTCGTGGTGTTGATCGCGGTGGCATGGCTGTCGTACGTCCTGATGGCGGTCGTGCTGGTGCTGCTCGTTGCGGCCACACCTGCGGCGATGCGTGCGCTGCGACGGCGCAAACGGCTGCACGAGGTCTCCCGGCTGGGCCCTGGTGCGGCGACGGCGGCGTGGGCCGAGCTCATGGCGGAGTCGATCGACCGCGGCGCGCCCGTGCCGTCGTCCGAGACGATCCGGACGGCCGCGCGCCGGCTCGCCCGCGAGCACAACCTGGACGACGCGGGCAAGGACGGCCTGCGCACGGTGGTCGGGACGATCGAGCGGTCCTGGTACAGCGCGAACCCGGCCGCCGACCCGTCGTTGCCCGCAGCGCTGGCTGCGGTGCGACAGTCGTTGCGACAGAACGCGCCGCTGTCGTTGCGGGCGAGGCTGTTCCCGAAGTCGGTGCTCAAGCCGACGCCCGTGCCGGTGGCCGAGACGCCCGAGCGGGAACCCGCCTCGGTCTGAGCGTGCGAAGCGAAAGGGCCCGCTCCCTGGTGGGGCGGGCCCTTCGCTTGCTTCTGAAGGCTTACTGCTCGTCGTCGAAACGCCGGCGGAAGCGCTCTTCCATGCGTTCGGAGAACGAGCTGCGGCCGCGGGCCGGCTTGCCGTCTTCCTGCGTGCCCTCGGCGACCTGGTCGCCGCGACGCAGTGTCGTCAGGGTGATGAGCACGCCGAAGAACATGAGCAGGAAGCCGAAGACGCTCACGACGGGGATCCCGACGACGGCGAGTTTCGACAGGAAGCTCACGCCGGCGACGAGCGCCGCCACGCCCACGACGAACAGCACGATGCCCTGTACACGGCGCCGCTTGGACGGCCGCCGCAACTTGGCGCCTCGTACGGTGGATGCGAACTTCGGGTCTTCGGCGTAGAGCGCGCGCTCGATCTGGTCGAGCAGTCGCTGCTCGTGCTCGGAGAGTGGCATCGTTCCTCCTCCGGCACAGCGGTCGCGGGCGCCGGGTGTTTTCGGTTTCCGCCGAACCCGGCGGACGACCCACCCTGGGGACGTCATCCTCCAGGATACGATCCGCGCGGCCCGGCGACTACCCAGTCGGCCTTCTCATACGGTCGGTTCTGTCACCATCATCCTTCTAGGGCAGCGGTGGGGCCTTCGTGAGGCCTCCGCTCGGCCCTTGCGGCCCAGCTTTCACACGTTTCGGCACTGGCAAGACGCCCCTCACCGCCCGGCGACAGAGCGTGACATCCCCACGCCACCCGTCTCAGTTCGAGTACGCGGGGACCTTTCGTACTGTCTGAGAGTACGAAAGGTCCCCGCGTACTGTTCGGAACTGCGGTCAGGCTCCGATCTTGTAGGCGCGGATGATGGTCACCTCACCGGTGTTGCCCGCGGCGTCCGCGGTCCTGGCCCTCAGCGAGGCGAACTTCGCGCCGCCGGGGTGCGTGACGATCGCCTTGTCACCGGCCACCGGGACCTGCCGCCAGGTCGCGCCGTCGTCGAAGGAGACCTCGACGGTGACGCGCTTGACCTTCGGCGTGTTCTGCTGCTGCTCGATCTTCAGCGGGAGGACGAGGACGCGGCTGTGCGCCGTGTCGTTGTCGTCCAGCGCGGGCAGGAAGCGGACCACGGTGAGCGGCAGCTGCGTCACGTCCGTGGTGTGCTTGGCCGTGAAGGTCCAGGCGCCGCTGACCTTCGTGGACAGCTCGGCCGTGCGGCTGTGCTCGATCTCCGCCCGGTAAGCGCCTTCCCGCGCCGGGACGTCGAAGATCGCGCCCGGCCTCGGCTGCTCGCCGAGCTTGGTGCCGTTGTGGAACAGCGTGGTCTTCGCGGTTCCGGTGCCGGCGCTGCCCTCGCCGCCGTTGCTGTCGGTGAAGAGCGGGACCCGGACGGCGATCTGGTCCTCCAGCCGCGCGAGGCCGAAGCCCGGTGCCTCCGGAACGGACGGGCCCAGGACCGCCCGGCCGAACGCCTGCGTGTACTTCTTGCCGCCCTTGAAGGACTTCGACCGCGTCTCGGTGAAGTACTCGCGGGTGTTGTCCTGGGCGGTGCGGTCGTAGATCCAGCTCCACTTGCCGCCCGTGGTGCTGACGTAGTCGACGGCCTTGCCGTTGTCCGCGACCGGGGTGTACCAGGCGAAGCCGCCGCTGCCGTCGGCCGGATGGGGCATGGCCGCGACGCCGTGGCGATAACCCTCGCCCGCCGGGCGGAAGGTGCTCGTCATCTCGGCGAGCTCGTTCGGCTTGGCCGTGCGTTCGTAGCCCGTGGGCAGGCCGAGCTCGGTCCAGCTCAGGCGGTAGCTCACCGGGGTCTTCTCGTCCCGGGGCGTGCCCTGGAACTGTTCGGCCACCGTCGTCGTGAGGCCCGCGGCGTCGTCGCCGAGCTGACCGGTGAGGACCTTGCCCGCGAGGCCGTCGAAGAACGCCCAGCCCGAGCCGAAGGGCTTGCCCGCCACCTTCGTGGTGTACGAGACGGTGCCGATGATGCCCTCGGCCGCCGGGTCCGGGGTCTTGAGCGCGACCGGTTTGGCCTTGCGCGCGTCGACCGTGAGCGTGGTCTTGCCGGTCACCTGGAACTTGGGCTGCACCAGGAGCACGACCTTGCGGTCCGGCGTGAAGACCGGGCTGTCCACGAGGTACTCGCCCTTGGGCAGCCGGATGTTCTTGGCCTGGGCCGAGTAACCCTTGCCGGTCTTGGTGTTGACGAACGACGTGCCGTGCTCGGTCGTCGGGTTGCCGTCGACGCCCAGCACCGAGACGCCGACGTCGTAGCTCTCGACCTCGCGGTTGACGCTGATCAGCGTGCGCTGGCCGTTCGACGCCACGACCGCGCCGCTGTAGGCGCCGTCGGCCGCGTTCCCCTTGGTGTCAGCGGTGATCGTGGCCTTCGCCTCGCCACCCGCGGGGACGATGATCTTGGCCGGGGACACCGCGAACAGACCGGCGGGCGAGGGCTTGCCGTCCGGTCCGGTGGCGTCCACGGTCAGGTCGAGCGTGAGCGGGTCCTTGCCCGCGTTGCGGTAGGTGACCTCGCGGACGACCTTCTGGTCGTCGTCGTGCGGCCACTGCTGAACCCCGAAGTTGATGTTGGCGGGCTCGGAGACCACCTGCTGCGCCAGCATCTTCGGCACGTCGACCCGGCCGGCGCCCTGGTCGAACGTCTTCAGCGCCGGATTCGCCTTGGCGGAAGCCATGATCGTCGCTTTGAGGCGCGGCCCGCTCCAGTCCGGGTGCTGTTGTTTGAGCAGCGCGACGACACCCGCGACGTGCGGGGTGGCCATCGACGTGCCGGACATCGCGACGTGGCCCTGTGTGCCGGCCTCGGCCGCCACGATGTCGACGCCGGGCGCGGTCACGTCCGGCTTCACCGCACCGTCCGCGGCCGGGCCACGGCTGGAGAACGGCGCGATGCCGTCGTTGCGGTCCACCGCGCCGACGGTCAGCGCGGACTCGGCGCTGCCGGGTGACCCGATGGTCTCGGGACGTCCGGAGTTGCCCGCCGCGATCACGAACAACGCACCGGTTTGCGCGGAGATCCGGTTGACCGCCTCCTCCAGCGGGTCGATCTCCGGGGTGTCACCACCTCCCAGGCTCATGTTGATGACCTGCGCGCCCTGCTCGGCGGCCCACTGCATGCCGGCGAGAATGGCCGACTCGGTGCAGCCGCCCGGCCGGCAGACCTTGCCGTCGAGGATCTCGGCGTCCGGCGCGACACCGCGGTACTTGTCGCCCTTGCTGGCGATCGTCGACGCGACGTGCGTGCCGTGGCCGACCTCGTCGGTGTTGTCCGGCGCGTCGGTGAAGTTCTTCTCGGCGATCTGCCTGCCCTGCAGATCCGGGTGCTTCTCGTCGACACCGGTGTCGATCACGGCGACCTTCACGCCCTTGCCGGTGATGCCCGCCTGCCACGCCTCGGGTGCGCCGATCTGCTTGGTGCTGCGGTCGAGCGCCACCTTGCGGACGCCGTCGAGCCACACCTTTTCGACCGACCCGGCGCGCAGCGACTCCCAGGCACTGCCCGACTTCTCCGCCGCGCCCAGCACCAGATCGGCCACGGATCCCTTGGCGCTCAACGCGTTGACGCCCGATCGTGCGCCCGCCGCCGGCCGCACGATCACCGGGACCGAGCTGCGGTGTGCGTCGTCGTAGCCGAACTCCAGCAACGACGTCACGTCGAACAACCGCGAGTCGAGCTTTCCGTTGGCCACCAACGCAACCGCATCGGCGGGCACGACGTGCTGATGCCCGTTCTGCAGAAACGTGCGCACGGCCAAGTGCCCGCGATCTGGCCCCGGCACGTACCGCACGACCCGGTTTCCGCTCAGCTCCACCCGGTCGCCGGTGATCAGCGTGACGCTCTGGCCGCGCTCTCCCGGCGCCGGCTCGTCCGCGTGTGCGACAGCCGCTGTCACCGTGGTGACAAGGCCTGCTGACAGTGCGAGCGCGGTGATCCCCCGACGGGCACCTCGCTGTCCTGATCTCACTGGGTACCTCCAGTGCTCGATGAGGTGTTGCTTCGGTGACCGTAGGGACACCGAGCGTCACCTCACCTCCTTCTGGAGGCCGGAGGTGCGGTCACAGATCTCCACCCGCGGGGGTACGCGGAGTAGCCGATCGACCGGTTGACAATCGCGTCGTTGATCCGTTTTCGCCGTCTTTTCGGGATTGAGTCGTGACCGTCCATCATGCACACTGCGTGCTGCCGCCATCTGCGCGCGGCACTGGGGGAAGGTCGCTCTACTCATGCGTGTTTCGTTGCGCGCTGCCATCGCCGTAGCGCTGCTCGTCGGTTTCTACGTGCTCGCCTTCGGGCTGATCGGCGGACTCCTCGCCTTGGAGGCGTACGCCCTGATCAACCGGCCGTTCGTCGGCATCAAGTTGGCCCTGTTCGTCGTGCCGGTGGTGTTCGCGCTGGTCAAGGGCCTGATCTCGCTGGAGCGCCGCGCTCAGGAGGAGGCGCCCGGCACGCTCGTCACGCCCGCGGAGCAGCCCGCGCTCTGGGACCTCGTGCACCGCCTGGCCGCCGACGTCGGCACCCGCCCGCCGGACGAGATCCGGATCCTCGCCGCGGTGAACGCCGGCGTCGCCGAGGACACCCGCTTCCTGGGCCTGCGGGTGTTGAAGCGCAGGATGTTCATCGGCGCTCCGCTGCTCACGTCGTTGACCGAGAAACAGCTCATCGCCGTGCTCGCCCACGAGCTCGCGCACTACGCCAACAAGGACACGCACCTCGCCGGTGTCGTGGTCTCCGGCCGTGACGCCATGCTGCGGGCCGGCTCCCACATGGACACCGAGCACTGGTTCCAGCGCATGATCGCCAAGCTGTTCCAGGGTTACGCCAAGCTGTACCTCCGCGTCTCCCAGGCCATCAGCCGGCGCCAGGAGTTCGCCGCCGACCGCGTCTCGGCCCTGCTGGCCGGTTCGTCGGCCGCCTCGTCCGCACTGCGCGAGCTGCCGGTGATCGACGCCGCGTGGGACCTCTTCACCGACCGCCACCTGACCGTGGCCTGGTCGCTCGGTTACCTCCCGACGACGTTCTTCGACGGCTTCGCCCGCCTGCGGACCGCTCCCGAGCTGCACGAGGAGCTGGAGGAGATCCGCCAGCACCCGGCCGACCGGGACCGCGGCCCGTACGACTCGCACCCGCCGCTGCTGGACCGCATCGCCGCGATCGACGCCCTGGCCCTGGAACCCGAGTCCGGCTGGGGCGACCGTCCGGCGCTCGAACTGCTCACCGACCCGACGCCACTGCTCGACTCCGCGGTGCTGAACTCGCTCTCGGCCGAGGCGGCTGCGAAGGACCGCGTCGACTGGGCCACGCTCGGTCACATCGGCGCGCGTGCCCGCGTGGTGGCCGGAACCGACCGCCTGCTGCAGGCCGCCGCCACGGCGATGGACCGGCCTCCGTCACTGACGACCGTCCTCGACGCCCTGGACGGGGATCGCCTGGCCGACTTGGGTTCCGCGGTACCGGGCAACAAGGACGCCGGCACGCGAGCCCGCCGCGAGATGGCCCGCGGCGAGGTGCTGCCGGAGCTCTCGGCTCTGGTCGCCCTGGCTTTCTCCGACGCGGGCCTCGCTCACTGGGAGCTGGACTGGCTGGGACGGACCACGTTCGTCACCTCCTCCACCGACTTCGACCTGGCCGACCACTTGGACGCGGCGGTCACCGGCAACACCACGCCCCTGCGCGACGCGCTGACCATCGCCGGCGTGGCCCTCGACTACCGCCCCGCGCGCTGACTTTTCTTCGTCTGGAGATCTCTCGTGGTGCTCTCACTTCTGTTCAAGCCCAAGGAACTCATCACCGTCATCCGCCTGATGCGCGAGGCCAAGCGCCTCGGCGTCGAGATCGACGAACTCCCGTCCGACGTGGTGGCGGCCCACGTCCTGCCCAAGACCCACCCGGAGCGCTACGGCCTGGTCCCCGACGCCGAGGTCACCTCGACCACGCCGCTGGAGGACCTGGCCCTGGCCGCGGTGAAGGACGACGTCCGAGCCGGCAACTGGGAGAACGCCGCCGACCTGGTGGCCGCCACCCTCGGCGACTGGGACCGCCGCCAGCGAGTGGTGTGGGCGCTGGCCGACCTGGCCGCCAAGGACGACGCCTGGATGTCGGCCTGGCAGACCGGCCGCCCAGGCGACCCGCATTGGGCCGTGGTGCACGCGATGTCGCTGGTGTCCCTGGCCTGGGACATTCGCGGCAGCGGCACCGCCTCCTCCACCACCCGCGAACAGTTCGAGGGCTTCCACCGCGTCCTGTCCGAAGCCCGCGAGGCCGCCGCGGCAGCAGCCACCGTGCTGCCCGCCGACCCGACACCGTGGAACACGATGCTGACCCTCGCGCGCGGCCTGCAGGTGTCGCACGAGGAGTTCCAGGCGATCTGGGCCGAGCTGGTCTCGCGGGATCCGTTGCACCACAACGGACACCAGCAGGCCCTGCAGTACTGGTGCCGCAAGTGGCACGGGTCGGACGAACTGGCCTTGGAGTTCGCGCTGGAAGCCGCCGCCAAGTCGCCGAAGTTCCTGGCCTGGCCGCTGCACGCCGCCTACGAAGCGCAGAGCACTGATCCGGACATGTGGAAGGCACCCGCCGTGGTCGCCTCCCTGGACGCGCTGCTGGCCCGGCTGGACGACCAGGGCGCGGACACGTACTCGGTCCGGGACGACCGCGGGTACGCCGCGTTCGCCCTGATCCAGCTGCACCGGTTCGAGGAAGCGGTCGGGCAGTTCCGGGCCTTGGGCGCGATGGCCGACGCCGGGCCTTGGGACTACTACGAGGACCCTCGGCTCTCGTTCCTGAGCCTGCGCGGCGTTGCGGTCAAGGCGATGGCTCGGGGCAAGGGAGCGAAGGCCCCGGCTCGCTAGGAGCCGGAGTCTTCACCCGCCTGGGGCTCAGGGCCGGTTGGCCACGGCCCACCACTGCGTGCTGTCACCGGTGCTGCACCCGTGGGCGGTGGCGCCGCCGCCGGCCGACAGGTGGGTGAGGCACTTCTTCGTCGACATGTTCTCGATCATCAGCCAGCCCCGCTCGTCGTTCTTGTAGACCTGCCACAACTGGTTCGGGCTGTTGGCCTGGCACCGGTGCATGTAGACCGAACCCTGGGCGTTCGAGTCGAGGCAGTTGTCGTTCGACTTGAACTTGGCCCAGTGCCCCTTGCCCACGTGCCCGTCCCAGGTCCAGACCATCGTGCTGGCGGCGGCACACCCCCTGGTGGCGACCAGACCGGTCTCGCCGGTGAGGCCACCGCCGTACAGGCAGTACCGGCCCCCCGGGATCTTGACGTACTGCCTGAGATCGGCCGCGTTCGCCGCCGGGGCGGTGAACACGCCGAGGATCAGCGCCCCCAGCACTACGAAGATCGATGCGCGCATGATCATCCCCCTTCTTGGAAATCGTTTCGGGGCGAAACCTCCCAGGCGGACCTTGCAAGTTTTCTTGAACAGCGGGTCAGGGCCGGTTGGCAGCACGCCACCACTGCGTGCTGTCACCGGTCCGGCACCCGTGAGCGCTGACCCCGCCACCGTCGGACAGGTGGGTGAGGCAGAGCTGCGTCTGCAGGTTCTCGATCATCAGCCAGCCCCGCTCATCGTTCTTGTAGACCTGCCAGAACTGGTTGTTGCTGTTGCTCAGGCACCGATGCACGTACACCGACCCTCGGGCGTCGGAGTCGAGGCAACTGCCCTGCGCCACCCCCGTGATCCGGTGCCAGTGCCCCTTGCCCACGTTGCCGTTCCAGTTCCACACCATGCTGTTCGACGCCGCACACGCCCTGGTCGCCACCAGCCCGGTCTCGCCGGACAGGTTGCCACCGAACAGACAGAACCGGCCCGACGTGCTCTTGAAGTACTGCCTGGTGTCGGCACTCGCCGCCGGGGCGGCGAACACGCCGAGAATCAGCGCTGCCACCACGCCGAACACCTTCAACGCCGTCGATGTGCGCACCATTGCTCCTTGGATCGGTGAAGTTGACTGTTCGGGAGCAACCTCGCAAATCGACCTTGCAGACTTTCTTGAACCGAAGGCTCAGGCTCACCGTCCGAAACGGTCATCGCTCACGATTCCTCTTGCGCGGCAACGGGTACCGGCCTGCAGGGACGAGCTTCGTCGGGCCGTGGCTTGGCGAACGGCTTGGCTGACCGCAGATTCAGGCCGGTCGGTGCGCGAGCACCCGCCAAGGGCGCGCCGAGCAGGGAGTCGTGACAGGTCGGCGATACCCAACTGGACTGCGCACCCGCCCAGAACGCCCGGAACGGGCGCGGTTGGGGGGCGGGCGCACGCGAAGCGAGCCCGAACGCGGGCTGACGACCAGCAGCAGAGGTGATGACTGACGCCGACGGTGCCAACGCTCGTGTGCGACCTGCGCGCCCACCCACGCAAGCTGACACGAGCGCATTGGCGACCCCTCCGCTGGAACCCGGCCAGCCAAAGCAAGCCGACCACCCCACGGCACGTCAGCGCCCACCCTCAGCACGCCCGCACACACTCCCAGCCGGCACATGACCACCGAACCGTTGGCGGACAACAGTTACCCGACCGCCGCAGGCACACGAGCGGCCGGCACAGGCACCGGAACACCGCGCTCCATCACCGCGCGTTCCAGCTGACGGGCCGGCGACTCGCCCAACAGTTTGCGGGCCAGCGCGGTACCCCGAGCCGGCACCATGGCCAACTCATTCCGGAGTGCTTGAACGCCGACGAAATGACTCACCTCGGCCAGGATGGCCTTGGTGTCCGGGATCGACTTGGTGCGGCGGACCGCGTCGATCGCCGCGCGTTCCAGCGGAGCCATGTGGAAGCCGCGGCGGAGGACTGGTTTGGGGAGGCTGTCGGTGCGTTCCACGCGGAGGGCGCCGTAGCCCATGGCTCTGGAGCGGCGTGGGGCGAGGACGTGGATCGGGCCCAGCAGTGGGATGGCGGACTTCATGCCGTGCAGGCACAGGGCGTCGAAGGCCGTGAGCATGGCGCCTTCGCCCGCGTACATGAGGGCCGCGTGGACCAGCTGGGTGCGGCTGGGGCCTGCTCGGCTCAACAGCAACACACCGGGTAGCAGGCGTTGCCAGGGGCCGCCGGGACGGCAGCGTTGCTCCATCAGCGAGGGAGTCAGTCCTATGTGGAGCAGCGCGGTGACGGGGGCTACCCGGTGGTCGAAGAGGGTGCCCAGGGCTTCCAGGTCGATGGGGTGGCGCATGGGTTCATCTTGCGCCGGACGGCTCGCGGGAAATCCGGGTCAGCGGGAAGCTGTGGACAACTCGGGGGTTGTGGACAAATCGCGATCACTCGGGCTTCGGTTCGAACTCGGCTGTCCTTTCCGGACTGTTGCCGAGGAGTGAGGCTGGGCGGACGGCCAGCGAGCCGAAGCGGGAACGGGCCTGGTCAGCGGCTTGCTCGGCTTCGCGCCAGCCGCGTTCGGGCGCGTCGAAGATCAGTTGCTGGGCGGAGTCGGCGTTGTCAAGACCCTCTATTCGGACGCCGATCAGGCGGACCGCGCCGGGCGGGACCTGACTGTCCAGCAGCTCCACGGCGGTGCGGTAGATCTCCTGGGTCACGTCGGTCGCGACGGACAGGGTGCGCGAGCGGGTGATCGTGGTGAAGTCGGAGAAGCGGACCTTGATCGACACGGTGCGGCCGCGCAAACCCTTGGCACGCAACGAACCCGCCGAACGCTCGGACAGGCGCAGCAGCTCCAGGCGCAGCACCGCGCGGTCGAGGTGGTCGACCTCGAAGGTCTCCTCGGCACCGATCGACTTCTCGCGCGACACCGGCACGACGTCCCGCTCGTCGACACCGGCGGCCAGCGCGAACAGGTGCTCCGCCATCGCCACACCGATCATGCGGCGCAACCGGGGCAACGGAGTGGCAGCCACGTCGGCGACCGTCTCCAGACCCTTTTCCTCAAGGCGCGCAGCGGTTTTCGCGCCCACACCCCACAACGCCGAGACCGGCAACGGGTGCAGGAACTCCAAGGAAGCCGAAGCCGGAACGACCATCATGCCGTCGGGCTTGCACATGCCGGACGAGAGCTTGGCGAGGAACTTCGTCGAAGCGACACCCACCGAACAGGTCACACCGAAATCAGCGAACACGCGCGCACGGATCAACTCCCCCACACCACCAGGAGTCAGCCCCAACCGGCGCAGCGCACCGCCCACGTCCAAGAACGCCTCGTCCAGCGACAGCGGCTCAACAAGCGGCGTGATGTCGCGGAAGATCGCCATGACCCCGCGCGACACCTCCTGGTAGAGGTCGAACTGCGGCGGCAGGTACACGGCGTGAGGGGCCAGCCGGCGAGCATGCGCGGTGGGCATCGCGGACCGCACGCCGTACTCGCGAGCCAGGTAGTTGGCCGAGCAGACGACGCCACGCCCACTGACACCGCCGACCACGACCGGCACAGCGGCCAGCTCAGGACGTTCGCGGATCTCCACCGACGCGTAGAAGGCGTCCATGTCGACATGCAGCATCCGGCAGCCCGTGTCGTCGGGCCAGACGCCATCACGCGCGCGGAACCGATCACGCAGGCCGCGTGGCAGGCTCGCACTGCGACCCATGAACACCCCCTCGAACGTCAGTTCGAGGGAATCCTACAGTTTGTACACGCGCGCCGCGTTCTCCGACGCGATGAGTCGCGCGATCCGGTGCGCGTCCTCCTCGGTGAACGCGTCCCGACGAAGCCCGTCGGCCAGGAAGTCGGACAACGCCTGCCGGAACAGCAACGCGCCGAGGTAGTACAGCTCGGGCAGACCGAACGCGTCAGAGGAGAACAGGAACTTGCCGTAGGGCACGATCTCCAACGCCTCCGCCAACACCCGCGACGCCTGATGCCCCAGCCCGTGGGTCGCGAGCCCGAGGTCGCAGAACACGTGCGGGAACACCTGCGCGAGATACCCGGCCTGCCGGTGGAACGGGTAGTTGTGCAACAACAACACCGGCACCCCGAGAGAAGCCGTCGCGCGCAAGAACGGCGTCAACAACGACGGATCGCAACGGTGCAGATCGATGTCCGAGTCGCCGTAGCCCACGTGGAACTGCAACGGCAGCCCGGCGTCCAACGCCTCCCACGCCAGCCAGGCGATCACCACCGGATCGGCCAGCCGCCCGCCGGACCACGCCTCGACCGCGGCGAGAACCGAGGAGTCCGAAGGCCGATCACCGGGCAACGAAAGCCCAACCCGATACGCCGCAACGGATTTCGCCCCAACAGCCCCACCAGAAGCAAGCGCGGCACGAACAGCGTCGACGAACGACGCCGCCGACACAGCAGGCCGCAGCGACTCGGCCAGGTGCTCCAGCCGGACGATGTCCAGCGACACCGCCCCGGCCAGCGACGCGAGCTCCGCACCCGGCAACAGCCGTTCGGGCTGGAACCCACCGTCCACCAGGAACGTGTGGATCCCGGACGCCATCAGGAACGTCCGCGAGACCTCGGTGATGTGCAGCGAGTTCCTCCGTTCGAGGTACGCCGCGGGCGAAGCGTGCCGGGGCAGGTCCAGCAACGGCGCGCACCACCGCCGGACCGCGAACCCCAGCGCCGAGTCGAAGAACGACCCGCCGAGCTCGGAGACCGCATCAGCCTCCAGCAACAGCGACTCGAACTCCGAGCGCGTGCTGTCAACGCGCAACACACCGTGGCAGTGGTGATCTATCAGCCCGAGTTCGGCGACGAACGGCAAGATGCCCATAACCTTAGGATCGTGGACTCTGCGGAACGGGACCAGCGGTTCGACCGGGCGACGGAACTCTTCGACGGCCTGAACGCCAGGGACGTGCGCGTCGTGGCACTCACCTGGGTCGACAACAGCGGCATCACACGCACCAAGTCCGTGCCTCTGCGCAGGCTGGCGCACGCGGCAGCACACGGCGTCGGCGCATCACCGGTGTTCGACGTATTCCTGTTCGACGACTGGATCATCCAGGGCCGGTTCGCCGGCGGCCCGGTCGGCGACCTGCGCCTGCACCCCGACCTCGACCGCCTCACCGTGCTCGCGGGCCAGCCCGGCTGGGCCTGGGCACCCGCCGACCGCCACTACCAGAGCGGCGTCCCGTACCCGCTGGACCAGCGTCTCCAGGCGCGCAAAGCCGTCCAGAACCTCGAAGCCCAAGGCTTCACCGCCCAGGCAGGGTTCGAGATCGAGTGGTGTGTCGGCAAGTCCGACACCGACGACTACGTCCCCGCCACGAGCGGTTCGGCCTATGGGCACGCACGGCAGGTGGAGCTCTCCGACTACTGCGTGGACATCCTCACCGCGTTGGACCAGCAGGACGTCGAGGTCCTCCAGTTCCACCCCGAGTACGCCCCCGGCCAGTTCGAGATCTCCACAGCCCCGGAAGACCCCGTCGCAGCGGCAGACACCGCCGTACTCGTCAAAGAGACCATCCGCGCCATCACGATGCGCCACGGCATGCGCCCGTCGTTCTCCCCCAAGGTGGTCAACGGCGGTGTCGGCAACGGCGGCCATCTGCACTTCAGCATCTGGCGCGACGGCACGAACCTCTTCAAGGACTTCCACGACGAGGCGAAGCAGTTCACCGCGGGGGTCCTCAGCCACATCCGCGCGTTGTGCGCCGTCGGCTGCCCCTCTCTCGCGAGCTACCTCAGGCTCGTGCCGCACACGTGGTCAGCACCGTTCGTGGCGTGGGGCGAGGAGAACCGCGAGACGGCTCTCAGGCTCATCCGGGACAACCTCGAAATCAAGTGCTTCGACCTCACCGCGAACCCGTACCTGGTCGTGGCGGGCGTGATCGCGGCCGGACTCGACGGCATCGCCACTCAGGCCGCGCTTCCCGAGGGCCTCAACGTCGACCCGGCGCTCCTGGACGGCACCCAGCGGCTGCCCACGTCCCTCAAGGAAGCCGTCGACGAGTTCGAGAAGGACGCCGTGCTCACCGAGGCGTTCGGCAAGGAGCTCGCGGGCACGATCGCGGACGTCCGGCGCGGCGAGATGGAGCGCTACAAGGACGCCAGCCCGCAGGGAATCGCCAACATCACCCGCTGGCGCCACTGATCTCTCGACGCAACCGGGTCAACGCCCGGTGCTGAGCCACCCGCACGGCGCCGGGCGTGGAGCCGACAGCCTCGGCCGTCTCCTCCGCCGACAGCCCCACCACCACGCGCAGCACCACGATCTCGCGCTGTTTGTCGGGCAACACGCGCAGAAGAGCAGCCATCTGCGAGGACATCTCCCCCTGCATCGCACGCTGCTCCGGCCCGGCCTCGTCGTCAACGGACTCGGGCACCTCGGGCACGGGCTCCGCGCGGTTCCTGGTGTGGCTGCGGTACGAATCGGCGACCTTGTGCGCCGCGATCCCGTACACGAAGGCCAGGAACGGCCGGCCCTGATCCCGATACGACGGCAGCGCGGTCAGCACCGCGAGACACACGTCCTGCGCAACGTCGTCGGCTGAGGCGAACGACCCGACGCGCGCACGGCAGTACCGCACGACCAACGGCCTGATGGTCCCCAGCAGCCTGTTGATCGCCGACCGATCCCCCGCCACGGCCAGCGCCACATGGCTGTCAGCCGCCTCGGGCTTGTTCGAGTAGTACGACGGCGCGGGCGGATCGACCGGCTCCTTTCCGCCCACACGAGCGGTCCGCTCCACCAACGAGTCCAGGGCGCGCGGCGACACCTCGATCGCCCCGCCGACGGAGGACTGCTGAACGGCCTCCACGGGGACCTTGCGATGCAGACCGGGTGTGAAGTCCACGCGGATCACCGTTCCTCGTCCGTTTGCTGGCGTGCGGTGAGCCGGGCGCGCCGGATCCTGCCCTCGACGGCCCGCGGGGTGAGGCGGGTGAGCTCCGCGATCTCGGCGTGCGAGTAGCCCTCGTCGTGCAGGAGCAGCAACCGGCGGTTGTCCTCGCTCAACGCCGCGAACGCCGCGTCGGCCGCCTGCTGCTCCACGACCACGTCCTCGGGCGTTCCCTCGGCCACGACCTGCTCAAGAGAGGCGAACGAGTCCAGCAGGTCGACGTCGCGCCAGCTGTTCATGCGCGTCTGCCAACGCCGGTACACGTTCGGGAACGCCAGCACGCACGCGTTGACGAAGTACTCGTTCAACGGCTGCCCGCGCTCGACCGACCACTCCTTGCCGAGCAGGCCCCGCTCGCAGAAGATCACGAAACCCTCGTAGACGGCGTCGCTCGCCAGTTCCTCGGCCTCGTCCAGCGGAATGGCCTGTTGATGCAGGTAACGGCCATGTCGTCCGCAGCGGGAGAACATCGCGCCCGACCGCACGAGCTTTGTAACGATCGTGAGCGCGTGTCCGAGAAGCTGGCGATGGAACTGGTCCCAGCGCGACCCCGTGAGTCCCGACTGGCGGAAGTGCTGCACGAGCACCCCGTCGACGCGCAGCCGTTCGGCGGCGAGCGCTGAGTCAGAACCCCTCATGCCCTTAGGTATGTCGTTTGGATTCATTTAGCCCACGCGCCCAGCCGAGATTCACCCGATCGGCACACTGGCTGCGGCTATTTCCTTCCGCAGACGTCCTAGTGCGCGGTGCTGGGCCACGCGGACGGCACCCGGCGTCGAGCCCACGGCCTCCGCGGTCTCCTCGGCGGAGAGACCCACCACAACGCGCAGCACGAGGATTTCACGCTGCTTTTCCGGCAGCACCCGCAGCAGCTCGCCCATCGCTCCGTTCAGCTCGACCTGGAGGGCGAAATCCTCGGGCCCGGTGCCACGCGAAGGCTGGTCCGGAACGTCGGCCATCGGTTCCGCACGGTTACGAGCGAGCGCACGGTGCGCGTCGGCGACTTTGTGCGCGGCGATGCCGTAGACGAAGGCGAGGAAGGGCCTGCCCTGCTCCCGGTAGTTCGGGAGAGCCGTCAGCACGGCCAGACAGACGTCCTGCGCGACGTCGTCCGCGGTTGTCGCGGAACGCCCCACGCGTGCGCGACAGTACTTCACCACCAGCGGGCGCAGGTAGCGAAGTAGCTGGTCAGTGGCCCTGCCGTCGCCGTGCACGGCCAGGTTGACCAGTTCCGCGGATAAAGCCGAACTCTCCATCCGAAGCTTCCCCTCTTCGACATCCCGTGGAGGAGACGTGCGACACGTCACTCCTTATGCGGAAAGTAGGGAGAAACTTCAAACGTCACCCGTTCGGAGCAACCATCAGCGGTTGGTAATAGGCATGGAGCGACCACTCCACGTAACCGAAACCGGCGCGTTCCACCAATTCAGTGATTTCGTGACGGGTAATCGCCCAATATCGTGTCTTGCCCACCACAACACGCCACGAGTCGGCTTCGTGCAGCTGGAACATCTCCAGCTCGTACTGGTCGCCGTCCCAGTGCCACAGCTGGAACCACACGACACGACCGGGCCCGACGAGCGGTGGCGTCGACAACGGCCGTTCACGCAGGATCTCGTCGTAGTCGCGCGTCGAGAGAATGAGCCGCCCACCGGGTCGCAACACCCGCCGCATCTCTCGCAGCGCCGCGAGGACGTCGTCGGCGGTCAGCAGGTGCGGCAGCGCGTTGTCCGCGGCGAGCACGACGTCGAACGAGTCATCTGCGAACGGCAACGCACGCATGTCCGCCGCGAAAGCAGGCAACGACACCCCACGCGCAGAGGCCTCAACAACGGCCCGAGAAGCCGCCACGGGGCTCAGATCCGCGCCGACGACGGAGTAGCCGCGCCGAGCCAGACCGATCGCCTGCGTGCCGATGCCGCACGCACAGTCCAGAACGCGCGCGCCAGGTGGAATGAACTCCGAGAGCTGCGAGGCCTGACGGGCCATCGACGCGTCCCAGTCCGGGAACATCAGGTCGTACGACCCGGCCAGCCCGTCGTAGAACGCCCCGGTCAAATCAGCTCCTCGACCCCCACGGACGACCGCAGCTTCGCCAGCGCCCGGTGCTGAGCGACCCGGACCGCGCCCGGCGTCGACCCGACAGCCTCAGCCGTCTCCTCCGCCGTCAAACCGACCACGACGCGCAACAGCAGGATCTCGCGCTGCTTGTCCGGCAGCCCCTCCAGCAACTTGCCCAGCCGCTTCGAGAGCGACCCGAGCAGCGCGTTCTCCTCCGGGTCGACCGTCAGCGACGGCCCGTCCGGCACCTCGGCGACCGGCTCGGACCGGTTGCGCGCTGACACCCGGTGCGCGTCCGCGACCTTGTGCGCGGCGATCCCGTACACGAACGCGAGGAACGGTCGTCCCTGGTCGCGGTAGGTGGGCAACGCCGTGAGCACCGCTAGACAGACCTCCTGCGCCACGTCGTCAGCCGACGCGTACGCGCGCTCGTTGCGGCCGACGCGCGCACGGCAGTACCGCGACACGAGCGGCCGGACGGAGGCCAGCAGCCGTTCGACGGCACGCCGATCACCCGCGACGGCCTCGTTGACGAGCGAGGCCAGCAGGTCGGAACTCTCCATGGCGTTGGTCCCTACTTTGGCAGCGGAGCCACAATCTTTCGCCACGAAGTCGTTTGGGACCAGTCAGCGGGACCATAAAAGTCCCGACTGCAAACGATTTCAGGCGGTTCGGCGGGCGAGGACGTGCAGACGAGCTGCCACGTCTCTGAGCGGAGATCTGGTAGCAGCAGCCAATTCCAGCTCGGCGAGCGCGTCGGCGGCACCCGGATTCGCGTCCAGCACGACGCCGGGCACCAGGTCCGAAACGATGCCATGACCTTGCAGGAGCTCGACAGAAAGCCCCGCCTCCAGGACCAGCTTCTCAAGCCCTGGAACGTCGAACCTGCGTTGCAACGGATCACGCGTCCCCGCAAGCTGACCCGCCTCGTCGTCCAGCAACCGCCGCGCGTCCACGATCCGGCCGGCGATCGCACGGTGCAGGATCGCCGCGAAACGGTTCGCCACCAGCACCGACACCGCCCCGCCCGGAGCGACCGCGGCAGCCAGCGACGACAGCGAGGAAGCCGCGTCGTCCACGAACTCCAGCACGCCGTGCGCGAGCACCAGATCAGCCTCACCAGCGGGAACACCGAGGTGGTCGGTGTCGCCCTGGACCGCGTTGATCGTGACCCCGGCCTCGCGCGCACGGGTGTTCAACGTGGCCAGCGCGTTGGGCGACGGCTCGACGACCGTGACCGCGCAACCCGCCGCGGCGAGGGGCACGGCCCAGACACCGCTGCCACCGCCCACGTCGAGGACGCGCGGGGGTTCGCCACCCCGGCGCGTGCGTGCGGCGGCCAATTCGGCGTCGAGCACCCTGTGTACGGCGTCCGGTCGCATGGCACACAGAGTAGGAGACCCTAGAGTAGGTCTGTGCATACGGTGTCCGTGCTCAGCCTCAAGGGAGGCGTCGGCAAGACGACGGTGGTGCTCGGCCTCGCCTCGGCCGCTCTCCGTCGTGGCGTTCGCACGCTGGTGATCGATCTCGATCCGCAGTGCAACGCCACGTCGACGCTGGAGCCCGAGGAGTCCAAGGCGAGCATCTTCGACGTCCTGCAGGACCCGTCCGAGGAGAACCTCGAGCAGGCGATCCGCCCGAGCAAGTGGGGCGACGGCATCGACGTGCTGTCCGGGTCCGAGGACGCGGAACTGCTCAACCACCCGGATCCGAACGAGTCGAAGCTGCACCGGCTGAAAGACGCGCTGCGCACGCTGCGGGACATGTACGAGGAGTTCCCGTACGACCTGGTGCTGCTCGACTGCCCGCCGTCGCTGGGCCAGCTGACCCGCTCGGCACTGGTGGCCGCGGACCGGGCGCTGCTGGTCACCGAGCCGACGATGTTCGCCGTCGCGGGCGTGCAGCGGGCGTTCGAGGCGGTGCAGAACGAGCGCGAGCTGAACAACCCGGACCTGCAGCCGTTGGGCGTGGTGGTGAACCGGGTGCGGCCGCGGTCGCACGAGCACCAGTTCCGCATCGAGGAGCTGCGCGACATCTTCGGGCCGTTGGTCATGCCGGTCGCGTTGCCGGACCGTCTGGCCGTGCAGCAGGCACAGGGCGCGTGCATGCCGATCCACGAGTGGGGCACGCCGGGCGCGCGCGAGGTGGCGCTGGCGTTCAACCTGCTGCTGGCCCGCATCCAGCGGATCTCCCGCAGCCGGCGCCGCGCGGTGCACCACGACTTCGACGACGACGAGATCCAGGAAGCGGTGGATGCCTGAGGGCGACACCGTCTTCCTGGCCGGCCATCGGATGCACGAGGCGCTGGCCGGGAAGACGCTGCGGCGCGGCGAGCTGCGCCACCCTCGGCTGTCCACACTGGACCTGGCGGGGCTGGACGTGCTGGGTGTGCGCACGTACGGCAAGCACATGTTCACGCACTTCTCCGACGGCAACAGCCTGCGCAGCCACTTCCGCATGGACGGCGCGTGGCACCTCTACCGGCCGGGCGAGCGCTGGCGTCGTCCCGCGCACCAGGCCCGCGCGGTGCTCGAAGTGGACGACCGGCAGGCGATCGGGTTCGCGTTGCACGACCTGGAGTTCGTGCCGACGTCCCGCGAAGACGAACTGATTTCGCATCTCGGTCCCGACTTGCTTTCTCCTGACTTCGACGCCGCTGAGGCCGTTCAGCGGTTGACCTCAGACCTTTCGCGGCCTGTCGGTTCGGCATTGTTGGATCAACGGATCATGGCCGGCGTCGGCAATCTCTACCGCGCGGAAGTTTGTTTCCTGTTGGGCGTTCTGCCGACGGCACCTGTGTCATCTGTGGACGCCTCACGTGCGGTTGCTTTGTCGCGGAAGCTGTTGCAGGCGAACCAGTGGCGCCCCGAGCAGATCACGACATCTGATCGGCGAGTCAAGAACTGGGTTTTCGAGCGCACCGGTAAACCCTGTTTGCGTTGCGGCACAAGGGTCCGATCGGGCGAGTTCGAGACCAGATTTGTGTACTTCTGCCCAAAATGCCAGTCCGGTTGAACCGAGACGCTCTCCCGCCCGTGTCCTCCGACATGGCGGTAAATCTGGATGCGCTGCGCCCGGGCTACACCGACGACCCGTACTCGGTGCTGAAGGGCCTGCGCGAAGCCGGTCCCGTGCACCGGGTCGAGACCCTCGGCGTGCCGATGTGGCTCGTGACCCGCTACCCCGACGTGCGCGCCGCGTTGGACAACCCGCAGCTGTCCTCGCACGGCTCCGCGCTCGCCGAGCCGTTGCGCGGTCATCCGCACTTCGCGTCGTGGTGGTTCGGCGACCTGTCCGAGCACATGATGAACGCCGACGGCCCCGACCACACCCGCCTGCGAGCCGCGCTGTCGAGCCAGCTGACGCCACGCCGCATCGCGTCGTTGCGCCCGCGGATCGAGGTGCTGGCGGCATCGCTGGCCGACTCGTTCGCGGACGGCGGCTGCGACCTGATCGCGGACTTCGCGGCACCGCTGCCCATCACCGTGCTGATGGAGCTGCTCGGCGTGCCGGCCGTCGACCAGGAGAACTTCCGGTACTGGGCGGACGTCGTGACCGGCCTGGCCGACGGCGACGCGGCTTCGGCGCGCGAGGAGACGTCCGGCTACCTGGGCGATCTCGTGGCGCACAAGCGAACATCCGGCGACGACGACCTGATCGGCGCCCTCGCCCGCGCCACCGGCTCGTCCGCGCTGACCGACAGCGAGCTCGCCTCGCTGGCGTTCCTGCTGCTGGTCGCGGGCTACACCACCGCCGTCGACCTGGTCGGCAACGGCGTGCTGGCACTGCTGCGCCACCCAGAGCAACTGGAGCTCCTGCAGCGCTCGTCCTCACTCCTGCCCGGCGCCATCGAGGAGTTCCTGCGCTTCGACGGCCCGACGTCGCACCTGCTGCGGTTCGCCGCCCAGCCGGTGACGATCGGCGGCGTACAGATCCCGGCCGGCGAGGTCGTGCTGCTGTCGCTGGCCTCGGCCGAGCACGACAGCGCCCGCTACCCCCGCGCCGACCAGCTCAACATCGAGCGGGCGGACCGGCAGCACCTGGCGTTTGGGCACGGCATCCACTTCTGCCTCGGCGCACCGCTCGCCCGGCTGGAGGGCGAGGTGGCGTTCCGGACGCTGCTGGGCCGCTGCTCGGGGCTGGCGCTGGACGCCTCGCGGCCGCTGGAGTGGCGGGTGTCGCTGGGCAGTCGCGGGCTGAGGGGGCTGCCGGTGACGTTCCGGACGAAGCCGGCGATGCCGCTGGACGAGCAGGCGACGATCAAGGTGCCGAAGCCGCTCTAGCCGCGGTACTCGAGCTCGAACCGGTGGCCATGCACCGACACACCGCGCGTCCACCCTGAGCTGCCGTTATAGGGTGGGCGCGTGGTCTACAAGCAGGTGGTTCGCAGGGCGTTGTTCGGGATGCACGGCGGCGACGCGGAGCGGGTCCACGAGACCACGCTCGACGTCATGGCGAAGCTGAGCCCGTTGGCGAGGTTCGCGCGCAACCAGAACAACCCGCGCACCGTGTTCGGCATCCGGTTCCCCAACCCCGTCGGGCTCGCTGCCGGGCTCGACAAGGACGGCCGAGCGCTGCCCGCGTGGGCCGCGCTCGGGTTCGGGTTCGTCGAGGTCGGCACGGTCACGTGGCACGCGCAGCCGGGCAACCCGAAGCCGCGCCTCTTCCGGCTCCGCGAGGACGAGGCGATCATCAACCGGATGGGCTTCAACAACGCCGGTGCGCAGGCGCTCGCCCAGAAGCTCGACAAGACCACGCTGAAGGCCCCGCTCGGCATCAGCCTCGGCAAGTCCAAGATCACGCCCGTGACCGAAGCCGTCCAGGACTACCTGAACTCGCTGAACGCGCTCAAGGATCACGGCGACTACTACGCGATCAACGTCAGTTCGCCCAACACGCCCGGCCTGCGCAGTCTCCAGGACAAGGGCGCCCTCACCGAGCTCGTCCAAGAACTGACGCGAGCCACCGACAAGCCGATGCTGGTCAAGATCGCGCCGGACCTCGCCGACGACGCGATCGAAGAGGTCATCCAGGTGTGCCTGGACAACGGCATCAAGGGCCTCATCGCCACGAACACCACCCTCAGCCGTGAGGGCCTCACCAGCGCCCACAAGACCGAGACCGGCGGCCTCAGCGGCAAACCACTCACCCAGCGCGCGAACGACGTGGTCCGGTTCATCACGAAGAACAGCGAGCTGCCCGTGATCGGCGTCGGCGGCATCGCGACCGCCGACGACGCCAAGCGCATGATCGACGCCGGCGCGAGCCTCGTGCAGATCTACACCGGGTTCATCTACGAAGGACCGGGGCTCGTCAGCCAGATCAACCGGGCACTGAAGTGAGTGTGCGCTCGACATGCTCCCAGCGGCCGACCGGACGGTAGCCGCGCAGCACGGTCAGCAACGAGCGCAGCACGGCGACGAAGTCGACGAACACGATCACCATCAGCAGCGGGTATGCGAACGGCGCCAACGACAGCAACCGGAGCTTGGACGGCCACGGCTCGGTCAGGTCGCCCACAATCGTGAAGAACGCGACGCCCGTGTACACCGCACACAGCAGCAGGATGCCGGTGAACCACCCCGTCTGGAACGTTGCGCTGACGACGACGTACACGAAGAGGGGCTCGAACAGCACGAGAACCTCCCCTGCAGCCGTGTATGGCAAGTGCAGCCACGAGAGAAGGCGCGAGCAGGAAGTGCCGAAGAACAGCGAGCGGTGCTTGTAGAACGCTTGCAGGCGGCCGAATTTCCACCGGAACCGCTGGCGCAGCAGACCGCGGAACGACGGCACGGCCTGGGTGTACGCGATGGCGTCGGCGGCGAAGATGATGCGCCAGTCGAAGTTGCCGCGCAGGGAGAGGATCTTCATCGAGAAGTCGATGTCCTCGGTCATCGTGTCGGTGTCGAAGTACCCGCACGCGCGCACGATCGAGGTGCGGAACATCGAACCGACCCCGCCGATCACGTACTCGCAGTTGAACACCGTGTAGCCCTGCTTCAGCCGGTGCACCACCGCGTACTCCAGCCGCTGCACCCACCCCAGCACACCGCGCTGCCCGCAGATCTTCACGTTCGCCGCGGCCGCGAGCACCAACGGGTCCGCGAAGTGCGCGACCATCCGGGAAACCGCGGACACCGACAACGTCGAGTCGGCGTCCAGCACCATCACGAGCCCGTCGCCGACCAACCGCATGCCCGTGTTGATCGCCGCCGCCTTGCCCGCGTTCGGTTGTGAGACAACACGAACACGCGGCCCGAACCCGGCGAGCACCTCGACGGTGCGGTCAGTCGAACCGTCGTCGACGACGATCACCCGAACATCATCGTACGAACTGTCCAAAACGGACTGAACCGCACGAGCGACGCACAGCTCTTCGTTGTAGGCCGGAATGACCACCCACACCGTTGGCGCGTAGGGCAACGGGCGCGAGCGGTGCAACGACAGGTCGTAGAGGTCGGCCGCCACCAGAACGACGCACACCCGCACCACGCCGATCATCGCCAGCGGCACCATGAGCCACACCAGCGAAGTCATCGGCGGTGGCGCAGCAGCAGGATGCGGGACGCGAGCAGACTGCCCGCGATTATGGCGCAGGCCAAGAACAACACCACGTAGTACGCGGCAACCATGTCGGAACTCCCTCCGTGGACCGGAAGCAGGATCGGTCCGAAGTGGAGGGACGAAAACCACACAAAGGTGTAAAGGCTAGTTACGCCGTGCAGCCCTGAGCCAGCGCATCACCGGATGCAGGATCACGACGAGCAGCGAGCCCCACACCATGCCGCCCATCGACAGGTCGCCGATCTCGATCGTCAGGTCGCCGACGCCGGCCACCAGCGCCGCGCCGCCGACCATCGCGTTCGCCGGGTTCGTCAGGTCGACACCGCGGTCCATCCAGATCCGCACGCCGATGAGCACGATCAGGCCGTAGAGGATCAACGTGCAGCCGCCCAGCACACCCGGCGGGATGGTGCCGAACAACGCGATGGCCTTCGGGGAGAACGCCAGCGCCGCCGCGAACACACCGGCGAACGCGAACGCCGCGGTGGTGTACACGCGCGTCACGGCCATCACGCCGATGTTCTCGGAGTACGTCGTCGTCCCCACACCCCCGCCGAGCCCGGAGAGCGCCGTGGACAGCCCGTTCGCGATGATCGCGTCACCGGCGCTGCCGTCCAGGTTGCGGCCCGTCAGCGCCGCCACGGCCTTCACGTGGCCCACGACCTCGGCGACCAGCACGATCACCACCGGCAGCATCAGCAGCACGACGGACGGCCGCAGCTCGGGCTGGTGCAGCTGCGGCAGGCCCACCCAGGCCGCGTCGCGCAGTTCCGCGAACTTCTCCGCCGGGACGGCGCCGAACACCACGCCGCCCACCCAGACGCCCACGAAGCCCACCAGGATCGAGAACCGGTAGAGCAGGCCCCTGCCCAGCACGCCGGCCAGCAGGATCACCGCGGTCGTGATGGCGGCCAGCACGGGCTGCGCGGCGAAGTTCGAGGTGGCCTGGTGCGAGAGGTTCAGGCCGATGATGATCACGACGGCGCCGGAGACGACCGGCGGCATGACCGACTCCAGCAGCCGCACGCCCAGCGCCTTGACCGCGATGCCGACAACGATCACCAGCAGGCCCGCGGCGACCACTCCGCCGAGCTGGGCGGCGGTGCCCTGTTCCCGAGCGGCGACGAGCGGCGCCACGAAGGCGAAGGACGAGCCCAGGTAGCTCGGGACGCGGTTCTTGGTGATCACCAAGAACAGCAGGGTGCCCAGGCCGGAGAACAGCAGGGTCGTGGCGACAGGAAGACCGGTGGCGGTGGGCACGAGCACCGTCGCGCCGAACATGGCGACCAGATGCTGCACTCCGAACCCGATGGTGAGCGGCCAGCTCACCCGTTCTTCTGGCGCGACGGTTTCACTGTCGGTGATCCGACCGTCCCCGTGCACGGTCCACAACGCCAACGCACTGCCTCCCGGCAACCCAGCCGGACTTCCCGCAGACCGGCCCCGGAATCCTGCCACGCCATGTAGTGGCTACGGCTAGATAACGGTCTGATAATCACACGATTCGCCTAAAGATCTCCAGAGAGACTCGCCGAATAGGCGCATGCGATCACAGAACGTCACAGTCAGTACGCTGAATAGCCTGACACGTCTCGCATCGCAGACGCGAGACCGGCCATGTGGTCGGTGGCGTCGTCGAGCACCTCGCGCGGATCCTGGAACGCGGTGCTCGCCGCCAGCGCCTGACCGGCGGCCGCCACCAGCGAACAGTAGCGGTCCACGCCGTCCGCCAGTTGGACCCTGAGCACGCGCACGCCCTCGACCAACGGTGCGCGCTCCAGCGGCGGTGCGGTGTTCCTGGCGCGTTCGACGGCCTGGAGCTGCGCGGACACCGAACGGATGGCCGCAGAGGCCTCCTGGGCCGTCTGGCGGGCGTGCTGGACGGACTCCGTCGGCATCGACGTGAGCATCGGCGAGTCGAGCTGACGCAGCAGCTCGTGCATCGCGTCCTCGGCCCCGTGGAGCTTCTCCATCGGGACGCGTGCGGCGGAGATGTGCGCGGGCAGCGGCGGCCGGACGGCCGGCGGTGGCGTCAGCTCCAGCCGTTGCTTCGCGCCCTTGAGCTCACGCAGCTTGAACCCGCTGCGGACGGCGAGCAGGCCGGGCAGCGCGGCACCGATCGTGCCGGTGACGGTGGCCCACGTGCCGAGCACGCCGGTGAATCCGAACACGGCCAGCGTGCCGAAGATCGTGATCAGCGCCAGCCAGAACGTGAGCACGGCGTTGGTGCGCTTGCGCTTGCGTTCCAGCTTGGCACGCGGGTCGTTCCACTTCTGCAGGCGATAGCGCGCCTGTTCGGCCAGCGGGTGGCCCTGGAGCGACGCACCCAACTCGTTGACGACCTTGCGGACGATCTCGTTGTTGGGACGGTTTCTCCAGGGCTCCATGATCACCTGCTGACTCCTCCTGCGACGCCGTCAGCGATCAGTGCTGAGCGGGCGGCACCTGCTGCTGCGTGGTCTTCTGCTCCTGCTGGACGCGCTGTGCGATCTCGGCCTGGATCTGCGCGGCGGCGCTGTTGCCCGCGGTGACCTGCGGCGGCGTGCTGGACGCACCACCGTGCATGGACGCGCGGATCTGCTCCAGCCGCGACGAACCCGCGAGCTGCGTGGTCGAGGCCTGCACCTCGAGCATCCGGCCCTGAACCGAGTTCTGGGCGAGCTCCGCCGATCCGAGCGCGGTCGAGTAGCGCTTCTCGATCTTGTCGCGAACCTCTTCCAGCGACGGCACGTTGCCCGGCGCCGCGAGCTCGCTCATCTGGTTCAGCGACGCGGAGACCTGCTCCTGCATCTTCGCCTGCTCCAGCTGGCTGAGCAGCTTGGTGCGCTCGGCGAGCTTCTGCTGCAGCATCATCGAGTTGCGCTCGACGGCCTGCTTGGCCTGTGCGGCGGCCTGCAGCGACTGGTCGTGCAACGTCTTGAGGTCTTCAATGCCCTGCTCGGCGGTGACGAGCTGGGTGGCGAAGCCCTGCGCGGCGTTCTCGAACTGCGTCGCCTTCTGCTCATCGCCCTTGGAGCGCGCCTCGTCGGCCAGCACGAGCGCCTGACGAGCGGAGGCCTGCAGCTTCTCGACGTCGCCGAGCTGCCGGTTCAGCTTCATCTCCAGCTGCCGCTGGTTGCCGATCACGGCTGCCGCCTGCTGAGAAAGCGCCTGGTGCTGACGCTGCGCCTCCTCGATGGCCTGCTGGATCTGCACCTTCGGGTCAGCGTGCTCGTCGATCTTCGACGAGAACGAAGCCATGAGGTACTTCCAGAACTTCACGAACGGACTGGCCATCTCCTACGCCTGCCTTCTCGGTGCCGGTGTTGGATCCATCGTCTCAATTGTGCGTCGGCGGTTCCACCAACCTGGGGAGATATCCGGGATTACCCCGACCCTCCCCGGGACTTAGGAGTACACGCCTGCCGACGCGCCAATCCTGCCCGCACCCGCGTCCTGGGACGCGGTGACCCAGCGTGCTGTGGCCAACCCGTTGCCTGGCGTTCAGCCCGCTGCCGTCGTTGCCTGATGAACGTCCGAGCGCCCGCTCTTGTTGCAGACCGTCACGTGGCGGGGCCCACAACGCCACGCGGGGACCTTTCGTTCGGCAGGAGCAAACGCAAGGGCCCCGCGTGCCAACCCGAACGGGTGAATGCAGGCGGCCCCGCTCGCCGGATGGCGTGCGGGGCCGTGGATGACATGGGATCAAGCCGCTACTACGGCCTTCGGGGTCTTGCCGATCTTGCTCGTGAGCCTGTGACTGAGCATCGGCTGCAGGCGCAGGTCGGACAGGTCGTCCGAGAGCGTGGTCGGCAGCACGCGGCCGCCCTCCAGCTTCCCGCGATCCGATCGCCCGTCCGGGACGGTGTCAGGAACCGTGTCCGGCGTCTGCGAGACGGCGCCGATGTCGGAGGCGACGTGGTGCAGCAACTCGGACAAGGGCAGTTCTAACGCGTCACAAATGGCCGCGAGGAGCTCGCTGGACGCCTCTTTGCGGCCGCGCTCCACCTCGGACAGGTACCCCAGGCTCACGCGGGCGGTCCGAGAGACCTCGCGCAGCGTGCGGCGTTGGTTGGTGCGGGCATGGCGAAGTCGATCACCGATCGCCTCGCGTAGCAGCACGGTCATCGCGCGCCTCCTTCCGGCCGGCCGTGTCCCTACGTTACCGATCGACACCGACAACGGGCAGTGACTTCCGAACACGTCCGCCAAGGGCGAACGAACGCGGAGTCATCATTTGTTCCCGTCCCCGGTCATCAGCAGGTATTCCGACAGCAGGACCAGCGCTTTCTCCACGGAAACCGAACGGACCGCTGTGCGGTCGCCACTCATCGTGATAGTCCGCACTGTGGACACTCCAGGCCCGCTCAAGCCGATGTGGACCGTTCCTGGAGCCACTCCGTCCTGCGGATCCGGGCCGGCCACGCCCGTCAGTCCGATCCCCCAGTCCGATTTGCACCGGTTCCGGGCTCCCTCGGCCAGTTGGATCGCAACGTCGGGGTGCACCGCACCGTGCTCGTCGAGCAACCGCTGATCCACACCGGCGAGCTCGTGCTTGAGCTCCGTGGCGTAGACGATCAACCCACCGCGGACCACGGCACTCGCCCCCGGTGTGTCGACGATCGTCGCGCACAGCAGACCCGCGGTCAGCGACTCGGCGGTGGCGACGGTCTGCCCACGAGCCTTCAGCAGTTCGACGACGTTCGTCACGCCACCGCCCTACCCGCGCGGGCTTTCAACTTGAACGCGCGGATGACGTAATCGATTCCCGTGGCGATCGTCAGGACGAGCGCGGCCGCCATGATCACCCAGGCGATGATCGCGATCACGTCGTTCTGCGGGAGCAGGAACAGCCCGATGGCGATGACCTGCGCCAGCGTCTTGGCCTTGCCGCCGCGGCTCGCCGGGATGACGCCGTAGCGGATCACCCAGAACCGCAGCAGCGTCACGCCCACCTCGCGCACGGCGATGACGATCGTGATCCACCACGGCAGCACGTCGAGGATGCTCAGCCCGACCAGCGCGGACCCGGTGAGCGCCTTGTCCGCGATCGGGTCGGCGATCTTGCCGAAGTCGGTGATCAGCCCGTGCTTGCGGGCGAGCGTGCCGTCGATGTGGTCGGTGAAGCTCGCGACGGCGAAGATCCCGAACGCGATGAGCCGCCACGTGGTGTCGAAGCCGCCCGCCGCGAACAACGAGAGCAGGAAGACCGGAACCAGTGCCATCCGCGCCATCGTGAGGATGTTGGCGACGTTGAGCAGCGGGACCTTCCTGGCCTCTGTCATGTCCCCAGCACCTCGACCACCTCGACCACGAGGTCAACGCCCTCGGAGTCCACGACGCGGCAGCGCACGAAGTCACCGCGCTTGAGGTCCTCGCCTTCGAGCACGATGCACTCGCCGTCGACCTCGGGCGCCTGGTGCTCGGCCCGGCCGACGCAGTCGCTCTCCTCGTCCTCCTCGTGCTCGATCAGCACGACGACCTCGGTGCCCACCCGGTCCTCGGCGCGCTGGCTGGTCAGCTCCTCGACGAGGTTGCCGATCCGCTGCACGCGTTCCGCGATGGTGTCCGTGTCGAGCTTGCCGTCGAGGTTCTCGGCCTCGGTGCCGTCCTCGTCGGAGTAGCCGAAGATGCCGACCGCGTCGAGCCGCGCCTCGGTCAGGAACCGCTCCAGCTCCTTCAGGTCCTCCTCGGTCTCGCCGGGGAAGCCCACGATGAAGTTGCTGCGGATGCCGGCCTCGGGCGCGTGCTCGCGGATCTGCCACACGAGCTTGAGGAAGCTGTCCGTGTCACCGAACCGGCGCATGCGGCGCAGCACGTTCTCGCTGGAGTGCTGGAACGACATGTCGAAGTAGTTCGCGACCTTGTCGGTCTTCGCGATGGCGGCGACGAGGCTCGGCTTGGTCTCGGCGGGCTGCAGGTAGCTCACGCGCACGCGCTCGATGTTCGGGATGGACGCGAGCCGCGGCAGCAGCTGCTCCAGGGCGCCCTGCTCGCGCGGCAGGTCCTTGCCGTAGCTGGTGCTGTTCTCGCTGACGAGGAACAGCTCCTTGACGCCGTTCTCGGCGAGCCACATGGCCTCGGAGACGATCTCGTCCGGGTGCCGCGACACGAACGCGCCGCGGAAGCTCGGGATGGCGCAGAAGCTGCACCGGCGGTCGCACCCGCTCGCGATCTTCAGCGGGGCCACCGGGGCGTCGTCGAGGCGCTTGCGCTGGACCTTGGTGGGACCCCAGCCGTGGCCCGGTACCTGGACGCCGTCCTTGGCCTCCTGGCGCTTGACCGGCGTGATCGGCAGCAGCGTGCGGCGGTCCACCGGCACGTGCGACTCGATCTGCTTGCCGTGCAACACGTCGTTGAGGCGCTCGGCCAGGTCGTTGTACTGGTCGAAGCCCAGGACCGCGGCCGCCTCGGGCAGGCTGTCCGCGAGCTCCTTGCCGTACCGCTCGGCCATGCACCCGACCGCGACGACCTTCGCACCGGTGTCGCTCGCCGCGAGCAGCGTGTCGACCGAGTCCTTCTTGGCCTGCTCGACGAACCCGCAGGTGTTGACGACGACGACGTCCGCGTCGGCGCCCTCGTCCACCAGCTCCCAGCCGCCCTCGCCGAGGCGCCCGGCGAGTTCCTCGGAGTCGACCTCGTTGCGAGCACAGCCCAGGGTCAGCAGCGACACGCGTCGCGGAGTGGTGGGAGAAGACACGGTGCTCAGCGTAACCGGCCCAGGTGTTCAGGCTGGAATCGCGCCGTTGAGATAGCGATGACGACGCGAACGGGTGCACTTGGCGAATAACGCGTCACGATCGGCTGCTCTGGACATCTCGCCGACAGATCGGTTTCAGATTCGGCAGTTCGTGGGAGGAGGTTCGCACTCGCCGCAGGGCGATGACCGCTGCTCCCGCGCCGTTGAGGCGGGAGCAGACGTGCAGGATCTTGGACAACTGCTGGTTGAGGGGTTGAAGTCCGGTTACGGGATACCGGTGTTCGTCGCTGTGACCGCGCTGCTCACTCGGCGCGTGTGGGTCGAACTGACGCTGGTGCTTCGCGATTGGGTGCGTACGGCTCCGGCCCGACGCCGTGCGGCACTGGAGAAAAAGGTCGTCGACCACGCTCTCGGCAGTCGGTCCAAGGAGCAGCGCAACCACTGTGTCGAGATGCTCCGCCTGCTGCTGAACGCTCCTGAGCTCTCGCTGCCCGAGTCGCCGCCCACCGATCGCGCACCGGACGAAACTCCTGAAGCGCCACCGTGACCTCTGGCTGCGGCCTTCACGAGACCCCGGCCCATACTTGTTCCTCGTGACCAGTGGGGTAGTCGTGCGGCGGGCCCGCACCAGTGACGTGCGCGCCATCAGGGCGCTGATCGACGGGTACGCGGGCAAGGTCCTGCTCGCCAAACCCCTGGTCACGTTGTACGAGGCGGTCCAGGAGTTCTGGGTGGCCGAGGAGAACGGTGAGCTGCTCGGCTGCGGGGCCCTGCACGTGATGTGGGAGGACCTGGCCGAGATCCGAAGCGTGGCCGTCTCCCCCATGGCGCTCGGCCGTGGCGTCGGTCACCGGATCGTGGCCCAGCTCGTCGCCGTCGCCAAGGAGCTGCAGCTCAAGCGCATCTTCGTGCTCACGTTCGAGACGCGGTTCTTCGGCAAGCACGGGTTCGTGGAGATCGAGGGCACGCCGGTGAGCCCCGAGGTCTACGAGGAGATCATGCGATCGGTCGACGAGGGCGTCGCCGAGTTCCTCGACCTCAGCTACGTGAAGCCGAACACGCTCGGCAACAGCCGGATGCTCCTGGAGCTGTAACTCTTCGAGTAATTACTCGAAGAGTCTTGACTCAACGAACCTGGGCACGCCAGGATCACACCCGTGCCCGAATCACTGACCATCGACGAGCTCGCCGCCCGGATCGGCCTGCCCAGCAGCACCATTCGCATGTACCAGACGAAGGGTGTGCTGCACGCGCCGAGACGGCAGGGGCGCGTGGCGTTCTACGACGCCTCGCACGTCGAGCGGTTGACGTTGGTGCAGCGGTTGCAGCAGCGGGGGTTCTCGCTGCCCGCGATCGCCGAGCTGATCACGGCACGGGAGAAGGGCGAGTCGGTCGCCGCGGTGCTCGGCATGGGCGAGACCGAGGGGCCCGACGACTGGGTTCGGATCAAGGTGCGCGACATCAAGCACCTGATTCCGATGGGAGACGTCCAACCGCGACTCCTCCTCCGGGCTATGCGGTTGGGCTTGGTGCGGTGGAAGTACGGCTGGCCGCACGCGCGTCGCTGGGCACTCGAAGCGGGCGGCAGGCTCGCCGGCCTCAGGGTGCCCAGCGATGACGTCATGGACAGCTTCACCCGCCTGCGCACGGCGACCGACGCGATCGCTTCGGACTTCGTGCGGTTGTTCGAGCGCGAGTTCTGGCCGGAGCTCGCGCGCAAGGCCGGTGACGACAACCAGTTGGAGAACGTGCGGGCGCTGCTCGTCGAGCTGACCTACACGGCGGAGACCGCGGTGGTGGGGACGCTGCGCGAGTCGATCCGGGACGCGGCGGAGGAGTTCGCGTCGCGGCACGGGTTGCTGCCCAGCGCCGACTTCCAGCCCGCGTGGGCAGAGCAGCCGTTGCCGCCGATCGCCGAGAACCTCGTCGACCCGGCCGGCGACCTGCCGAGCGAGCAGGAGATCGAGTGCTTCCTGGCGAGGGGGGACGAGGATGAGTCTGGTCGCTGATCCCGCCTGGCACGCCCAAGTTCGTGACGAAGGCCTTGTCGTGTACGCGGGAGCTGATCTCGCGTACCTGATTCCAGACCTGCCCAGGGCGGTGGCCGTGGCGCTGGCGGGACTGTTCGAGCCAGTTTTGAGGGGAGTGGCTCGAACGGTCGACGAAAGCCGGTTGGGGGAACCGGTGCGCCGGCACGTGGCCCAGCTGAGGACCCTGGGCGCTCTCCGCCCGGCGGGGTTGCCCGCACCGGCATCGCGGCCTTCGGGGGTTGGCACGCGGTTCGTCGGTGAGGCGCCCGCCGGGCTGGTGGAGCGGTTGCCGCGGGGCGACGATCCGGACCTGGTGCTCGTTGTGCGGACCACCGGCACGTTGGTCGACCTGGTCGAGGTGGCGCGCGAAACCACCGTCCCGCACCTGTTGCTGGACCTCGCGTACCACCACACCGCCGCGATCGGGCCCTTCGTGGTGCCCGGCGCCGGCGCGTGCCTGGCGTGCCTCGCGGTGCGGGCGGGGCGGCGGTGGGGGGATCCGCCGCCTCCCCCGCAGCCGGGAGCCGTCTCCTCGGATTTCCCGATTTCTCTTGCGTTGCAAGCCATCCAGAACATCCGCAGCGGTTCGCTGGCGCTGCTCGACGCGGTCGTGACCGTCAACCTCGACGAGTTCACGACGACCCGCGAGAGCGTGCTGCCCGCCGCCGGCTGCGAGATCTGCCCCGCGCTCCCTGTCGGGCGCGTGGCGTTGCCTTGGGGGGACCACCTTGACCACCGCAGTCCGGTTACCTGACCAGTTCTCACCCGGTGCGGCCGCAGCGAACGCCGCGACGCCCACCTGTTGCTGTTGTTGTTGCTGTTGCGCGATCGCTTCGGTCGGCGCGGCGGTCCACATCCCGGCAGCCCTCTACGAGGACACCAAAGGGCTCGAGAAGCCGCGCAGCGCACTCGTGCTCCCGGCCGCGGTGTTCCCGCTGCTGGTCGTGCTGCTGCCGCTCGTCACGTCGGGCGCGATCTTCGACCTGCACTGGGGCTGGTGGGTCGGTGGCGCCGCGGCGGCGCTGGGCTGGGCCGTCGCGGCCGGGTTCCTGGCGAAGTCACCGACGCCGTGGGCCAGCACGAGGCGACTGCTCGGGTGGGCCGTGTTGTGGTGCCTCGAGCCGTTCGTCGTGCTGCCGATGTACGCGCCGTTCGGCATGGTCGGGGGCACGGGACTGGCGGCGCTGGCCTACACCGGCGCGGCGCTGGGTTTCGGGTACTGGCTCCTCCGGCGTTATCGGGCCAAGCGGTGAAGACCGTCGCGGAGGCGCTGATCGAGCGCGCGGTCGGGTGGCGGCAGGGTGTGGTGTCGCAGCTACATCCCGTGCCGCACAGTCTGTCCGATGTGGACATCGAGGGCTGGGCCGCGGTGCCGGAGCCGTTCGTCACCGGTGGCACTTCCGGTGGGACTTCACGGGTTGCGGCCGTGGCCGAGGCGCTGGAACGGCATGCTGCCGCGCGGGCGCCTCTCGAGATCGTGACCGACGGCGAGTGCTGGCCGCTGGAGCACTTCAGCCTGCACACCGTCGAGCAACGCGTCCGCGGCGACTACCGCTACCGCAAGGGATACGTCGACACCCGGTACACGCGGGCGTGGACCCTGCCCCGGAACGAACCGATCCGGGTACCTGCCGGGCTCGTGGGTCTCGACGCGTCTCACGGGCTGCCGGCGACGTCCTCGGGGCTGGCGGCCGGGCCGTCTTCCACGAGCGCGTTGCTGAGGGCCACGCAGGAACTGGTCGAGCGCGACGCGTTCACCACGACCTGGTTGCATTCCATTGCACCGCAACGGTTCGACGCCGACCTGCCGCACGGCGCGCAGGCATTCGACCTCACGCCTGCCTACAGCCCGCATCCGGTGATCGCGGTCGCCGGTTCGCTGCCGATCTCCGGTCGTCCGCGGCCGACGCTCGGTCTGGCGTGCCGGGCGACCGTGGCGGACGCGTTGCGGAAGGCCTACGAGGAGTGGGTGCAGGGCACGGTGTTCATCGAGGTGTGGCTGGCGCGCAACGGCTCCTCGCCGATCGTCGACGTCATCGACTTCGACAGGCACGCGGCCTACTACGCCACCCGGCCTGCCGCCGAGTGGGACGCGCTGCCGTGGTTCTCCGGCATCACCACGGACCCGCCTGCCGACGCGGCGGGTCGTGGCACTGCCGCCGAGCTGACGGAACTGGTGCACGCGCTGGACTCGCACGGCATCCGGCTCGCGTATCGGGAGCTGACGACGCCGGAGCTGTCGGCCGTGGGGCTGCACTGCGTCCGCGTCCTGTCCCCCGACCTCGCGCCGCTGCACTCCGACCACCGCTGGCCGCACCTGGGCGGCCGCGCGCGTGAGCTGTCGTGGCGCTACCCGCACGCCTCGCCGGGCGTGTTCCCCAATCCCGCACCACATCCGCTGGGGTGACCGCGTTGTTCGACGACTTCTGGGCCGCCAGCCGGTTCTCGCCCCTGCACCAGCTCCGGCTGGGCGAGCGGCTGCGCGACTTCCGTCCCGCGCCACCGTTGATCGACCCGCTGGAGCTGCCGTCCGCTCCGGTGCCGCTACCTCGTCCCTCCGACCGGCTGCAGAAGCTGTTCCAGGCTCGCCGGAGCACCCGCGAGTTCGCTTCGAAACCGTTGACGGACAAGCAGCTCGGGTACGTGCTCGGCGCGCTGGGCGACAACAGCTGTCCGTCCGCGGGTGGGCTTCATCCGTTGCGCTGCTACGCCTTCCACCACGGCCGGGCCGTTCGGTACGACATCGCCCGGCACGCGTTGCAGGACATCGGCCCGGCGCCAGCGGACCTGGCCTCGATCCTCGGCACACCGGAAGTGCCGCCACTGGCGATCGTGCTGGTGTTAAAAGACAACGAGTCGTTCGAGAAGTACGGCGAGCGCGCGGGCAGGTTCGGCTTGATCGAGGTCGGCGCCGCCGCGCAGAGCATTTGCCTCCGTTTGGCGGAGCAGAAGCTGGGTGGCTATCTGCTCGGTGGAGTAGCGGACAACGAAATGCTCCACTCTCTCGGGCTACCGCGCGAACTTCGCGTGGCCACAGCGATCGCATGCGGCCACCTGATCACCTGACGTTCATCAGATCGTGTCTACCTAGGCCAGTCGATCACCCGCTACAACTGGCGAGACCCTGCTCACACTCCGAGGAGCTCGCCATGTCGAAGACCCTGCGCTCGGCATTCGTGGGTGCCGCCGCGTCCTTGGCCCTGATCTTCACGGGTGCCCCGGCACACGCCGTGGACATCGCCGCGGTGACCGACGACTACCTGTTCTCGAAGACCCTCAGCCAGTTCACCACAATCCGCGCGCAACAGCCCTACGCCGACCAGCTCGACTGGTCGTCCGACGGCTGCTCGTACTCGCCGGACAACCCCTTCGGCTTCAAGTTCCTGCCGGCCTGCCACCGACACGACTTCGGCTATCGCAACTACAAGCGGCAGTCGCGGTTCAG